>JBJTFB010000150.1:0-4393 GCA_046093205.1 Acidimicrobiales bacterium | reverse complement strand
CCTCCACAACATTCCGCTCTTTGCGGAGTGCTCCATCCCCGAGTTGCGCCTGATCGTCGACAACTCCACCGAGCGCGAACTCCGCGCGGGCACCACCCTGATGGAACAGGGTCAGACCGGCCGCGAGGCCTACGTGGTTCTGAAGGGCACGGCCACGATCAAGCGCAATGGAAAGAAGATCGCCACCGCCAAGGCCGGATCGGTGATCGGGGAGCTCTCACTGCTCGACCGCGGACCCCGCACTGCGACCGTTGTCGCCGACACCGACATCACCCTGCTGGTGGTGTCCGAGAAGGCTCTGCGTGCCGCGATCGACAACATTCCGGCGATCTCTCACAAGCTCCTCAAGGGTCTGGCTCTGCGGGTTCGTGAACTTGACCGTGCTCATTACGGCTGACGCCCGACGAGCTCATTACGGCTGACGCCCGACCGGGTTCATTACGGCTGACGCCTGACCGGGCCCACCGGATGCGGCACGGGTCGGAGACCCGGTGGCGCCGACCACTAGCGTTGTCTCCGTTATGAGCACAGAGACCTCCGCACCGCCGTCCACCGGGCCGAAGCGGCTGAAGCCGTACCAGATCTCGATCGCCCTCGGCGTCGGCATCGGCCTGTTCACGCTCGTCTCGGGCATCCTTCCGAACTTCACCAAGTGGGAGAGCGACTCCGAGATCCATCGCAAGGTGTTCGGCGGCATCCCCGGTCCGCTCAAGGTGGCCTTCTACACCGTCATTCCGGTCATGCTGATCTGGGGCTCGTTCCGGTTCGCCGACCGCATCCGCAACTGGGAGCGCGGCGCCCCGGACCGCCGCCGCACCACCGCAAAGAACGCGAAGCGCCGTCTGGCTGACTACCGCGCGGGCGTCTACATGCGGACCCTGTTGCGCGACAGTGCCGCCGGTCTCATGCACTCGATGATCTATTTCGGCTTCCTCGTGCTGCTCGGCGTCACGACGGTGCTCGAGATCGACCACCAGATGCCCGAGGCGCTCAAGTTCCTCCACGGCGACGTCTACAAGGGCTACGCCCTCGTCGGTGACGCGGCGGGCCTCGTGTTCACGGTGGGCGTCGTCTGGGCGATTCTTCGCCGCTACGTGCAGCGTCCGTACCGCATCCGCATCAAGACCAAGGCCGAGCACGGCGTGATCCTGGGGGTCCTGCTCGCGATCGGCGTGTCGGGCTTCGGCGCCGAGATGTTCCGCATCGCCTCGGTCGAGGCCGCCGGCACCGATCTCTCCTACGAGAAGTGGGCGTTCGTCGGCTATCCCCTCGCCCAGATGGTCGACGGGATGTCGGTCGGATCGCTCGAGAACTGGCACCAGGGCTGGTGGGTCTTCCACGTCGTTGCCTTCATCGCCTTCCTTGCGATCCTTCCGGTGACGATGTTGCGCCACGTCTTCACATCCCCGCTCAACATGTACCTGCGTGACCGTGACCGCCCCAAGGGTGCGATGCGCGCGATGCCGAACCTCACCGAGACCTCGCTCGAATCATTCGGTGCCGCAGTCGTCGAAGACTTCACCTGGAAGCAGTTGCTCGACACCGATGCCTGCACGATGTGTGGTCGTTGCACCAGTGTGTGCCCCGCGCACGCGACCGGCAAGCCGCTCGACCCGCGCGAAATCGTGCTGAAGACCGGCGAAGTGATGGCCGCCACCGCCGCACATGCACCTGGTGGCAAGGTGAGCCCGCCGCTGTCGGTTGATTCTGAGATCACGATCGGCGCAAACAGCCTGTTCGAGCGCATCACCTCCGAAGAAGTGTGGTCGTGCACCACGTGCAAGGCGTGCGACGAGATCTGTCCGGTCAATATCGAGATCCTCGACAAGATCCTCGACATGCGCCGGTACCTGTCGTTGATGGAGTCGAACTTCCCCGCAGAGCTCGGCAACGCGTACCGCTCGATGGAGAACCAGGGCAACCCCTGGGGCATGAACCAGGGCGACCGTGCCGAGTGGGCGAAGGACCTCGACGTCGACATCGTCGACCCGGGCTCACCCTTCTCTCACGAGTACCTGTACTGGGTGGGCTGCGCCGGCTCGTTCGATGACAAGAACAAGAAGGTCACGCAGGCCATGGCGAAGCTGCTGTCGCGCGCGGGCGTGGACGTGGGCATCCTCGGCCCGTCCGAGATGTGCACCGGTGACTCCGCGCGCCGCTCCGGCAACGAGTACCTGTTCCAGATGCTGGCCCTGCCGAACATCGAGATGATGAACGGCATGGGTGTGAAGAAGATCATCACGCAGTGCCCGCACTGCTTCAACACGCTCAAGAACGAGTACCCCCAGCTCGGCGGCCACTACGAGGTCGTGCACCACAGCGAGTTCCTTGAGTGGTTGATCGACACCGGCAAGCTCGACATGCGCAACGCCACCCTCGAGGACCGCATCACGTACCACGACAGCTGCTACCTCGGCCGTCACAACGACGTGTACATGGCGCCGCGCCGAGTGGTGGGCTCCATCAAGGGCCTGCAGATCGTGGAGATGCCGCGCAACGGCACCAAGGGAATGTGCTGCGGCGCCGGCGGTGCGCGCATGTGGATGGAGGAGTCCATCGGCACCAAGGTGAACGACGAGCGCGCGGCGGAGGCGATCAGCACCGGCGCAGGTCGCGTGGCCACCGCGTGCCCGTTCTGCTACATCATGCTTGACGACGGCGTGAAGGGCCAGGGCGTCGAGGAGGACCAGGTGAAGGTCGCCGACATCGCGATCCACGTGCTCGAGGCTCTCGAGAACGGCGACCGTGCGGCTGTCGCCGATGCACCGCTTGCCGGTTCCGTCGGCGACTGACGCCGATCCGTTGTTCGGTCCTGCGGAGAGACACCGACTTTCGCCGTTAGATTCACTCACGTGACCCGACACCCAGCCAGCCTCGGAGCCCCGACAGTCGGTCGAATGGCCGTGGCCGGCGCGCTGGTCGCCATGTCGTTCCCGTTCGTGTCTGCGGTGCCCGCATCGGCGGCCGCATGCGCTCCTGCATCATCCGTTGTTGGTTCGGACACAGTGCTCACATTCTCCACGGTGGGTACCTGCGAGTGGACTGTTCCCGGGGCCGTCAGTTCGGTCACCGTTCTCGCGGTGGGAGGCGGAGGCGGCGGTTCGGCCGACGTCGGTGGTGGTGGCGGCGGCGGTCAGGTCGCGGAGTCCACCGTGAGCGTCACCGGCGTGGTGTCGATCACGGTCGGCGCGGGTGGTGCTGCCGGGTACAACCGCGTGGGCAACTCCACGGGTGGCGGCCGCACCGGCGGCTCGAGCTCCCTTGTCAGTGGTGCAGTGACCGTCAACGTGAAGGGTGGCAGCGGTGCCATCGGCCGCAACGGTGCGAACAACCTGAACGCCGACGGCACCGCGAACAACACCGGTTACACGGGTGGTGGCGGCGCGTACGCCGACACCACTGCCTCCAAGACCGGTTCGACCGGCACCGGCGGAGCGGGCTACAAGGGCGCCGACGGCAACGGTTCCGGCGGCGGGGGTGGCGGCGGAGCAGGCGGCCCGGGTGCGGCAGCCTCCACCGGTGCCGCGGCCGGCGGTGTGGGAGTGGCGAGCACCATCACCGGATCATCTGTGTTCTATGGAGGCGGCGGCGGTGGCGGCGGCTACGTCAACACCCCGGGCGCGGGTGGCAACGGCGGAGGCGGCGCGGGAAGCGTGAACAACGTCGACGGATCCAACGGCACGAACGGTCTCGGCGGTGGTGGTGGCGGTGCAGGCTCGAACGGGGCGTCAACCGGCAGGGGCGGCCACGGTGGCTCCGGAGTGGTGATCGTGCGGTACCCGACAGCCGCGGCAACGACGTCAACCACAAGCACCACCACAACCACGACGTCAACCACCACCGTGCCGACGACCACGACCACGATGCCCTCAGCGTCAACCACCCTCGCGGCCGCAACCGAATCGTCGGTGGCACTCGTGATCGACGTGCAGGCACCCACCACCACGGTTGCCACGACGGGCACCACCGTTGCCCCGGTTCCCTCCACCACGGTGCAGCGCTCGGCGGGTGCCGGCACACAACCGGCAGCATCCACGAGCACCACTTCGACTGTTGCTGCATCTCCCACCACCACCGCGGCCATGCCTCCCGACGTTCCGGCCCTCGTTGCGGGTCAGGCTGCGGTGTCCATCGGTGGCACACAGCGTGAGTCCCGCACCGAACGACGGGACAATGCGATCTCCGTGATCGCCGGCGATGTGCAGGCAACCTTCTCCCCGGCTGACCCGGGAGGCACCCCGACGCCACTCGACCCCGAGGGCAACATCAGGGTCTCCACGGGTGACCTCGTCCGTGTGCGGATGTCGGGCTTCGAGCCGGGCACCACCGTGGAGGCGTGGCTCTTCTCCACCCCCGTGCTGCTCGGCACGGCCGTGGTGAACGAGGAGGGTCG
>JBJTFB010000149.1:0-8912 GCA_046093205.1 Acidimicrobiales bacterium | reverse complement strand
CCCCGCTACATGTTCGTGCGCAACAGGAGCCTCGGCGTCCGGTACGGCAGCGCCTACGGCCTCGCCCACAACCCACAGATCAACAACCAACTCGACTGGAACCCCGATGGCCAGAACTTCAGCGCGGTGTATGCCAGCCATGACGGCACCAACGGGTACGTCACCACGGGAGGCACTGCGAACGGATTGGTGCCAGCGACGATGTCAATCTGGGTTCGCAAGCCCTCGGAATGCACCGAGGCACCTCAGACGAACGGCGCCCGTCGGTTCGTGAAGTTCGCCCGTATCGGCACGTGCATTTGGACTCCGCCGGTTGGCGTGACGAGTGCCGATGTGCTTGTGGTCGCGGGCGGAGGAGGAGCAGGAGACGGGGGTGGAGGAGCAGGTGGCGTCCTCTCATCCACCGATGTCGCAGTGAACGGCGCCGTATCCGTGACGGTCGGCCAAGGTGGAGCAGGTTCCCGGTTCCACAACGTGCGCCAGACCGACAACGGAAGGCCCAGCAAGTTCGGTGCAACTTCTGCCACCGGTGGCGGTGGTGGTGCCCAGTACAGCGGCTCCACGTTCGGTGCCTCAGGCGGATCGGGCGGCGGTGCAAGCGCCGACTACACCAACCTCGCGAACAGGTCGACGGGTGTCCCGGGCCAGGGCAACGGCGGTGGGGTCTCATGTGCGGGTGGCTACGGCGGACCGGGTGGGGGTGGCGGTGCAGGCGCACCAGGACAGAACGGCGGACCCACCGCAGGGGAAAACAACCAGTGCAACGGGGCGAACACCGGCAGCAATCCCACCCGTGGTGGCAACGGTGGTGCAGGGATCCAGTCGAACATCACCGGGTCGAACGAATGGTACGGCGGTGGCGGTGGCGGTGGTGTGAACACAAACGGCGGCAACGCGAGCGGCGGGAGCCAGGGTGGACAGGGTGGCGGGGGCACCGGGGCATGGTGTGCCAACTGCACCGGTGGCAACGCAACCGACAACACCGGCGGAGGCGGCGGAGGCGGGGATGCCGAGGGCCGCGGCGGAGACGGCGGCAACGGTGTGGTGATCGTCTCTTACGTGCAGCCAGTCGCCACGACCACCACGACATCGACCTCCACGACATCGACAACCACCATCGCGGTGACACCCACAACCGTGCGTTCGGGTGCCACCACCACTGTCGCTCCCGCGCTCGACATCGTGGTGAACGCCCCCGCGACGTCAACAGCTCCGTCGGGCGCGTCACCACCGGCCACCGTCGCGGTGCCGGTCGTGTCGGCACCTTCGGCAACGACTACCCCGCTACGGTCGGCAGCCATCACTACGACCTCGGGTGCACCCACCACGACCCTGCCGAACAACGCCGGGGGCACAGTCGCACCCCGACCGCCTTCCGCACCCCAAGTGGCTGCGGGATCGGCGGCCGTCAAGGTGGGCAACGAGACCAAGGACGCAACTGTCGAGCGCTCCGACAACCAGCTGGTCGTCAGTGCAGGACCACTACGAGCTGTTGTCGGCGGAGTCAACGCCGACGGGACACCGATGCCCCTCGACCAGGCCGGAAACGTTCGTCTCCGCACGGGTGACACGGTGCGTATCAGGCTCGCCGGTTTCAAACCGGACAGCATCATGGAGGCATGGCTCTTCTCCACCCCCATGCTGCTCGGCACGACGAAGGTCGGCGAGGACGGCACCGTGACCGGCACGTTCACCATCCCTAGGGATGTCCCCTCAGGAGCACACCGGGTGGTGATCGTTGCAAGGACCACCGATGGAAAGCCCGCCACACTCGCTGTCGGAATCGACGTCGGTGAGTGGGAGAAGGAGTCCACGCTCACGATCTGGCTGCTCGTTCTGCCGCTTCTTCTCGCCATCCTCGGGGCTCTGCTCCTCCCCGCCACACGTCGACGCCGAAACAACGTCACCTGACGACGGCACCGACAGTACGGCCGACGACACGAGGCAATAGCCTCGCTGCATGAGCGAACGGTCCGCCGCCTGGTCCCGCGTCGGGGTCGTGATGGGTGTGTTCGTGTTGTTCGCGGGCATCACGCACTTCACATCGCCGGGTTTCTTCAACGACATCGTTCCGCCGTGGCTCCCGCCCTCTGAATCCTTCTGGACGTACGTGAGCGGTGCCGCGGAGATCGTCATCGGTCTCATGCTTCTCGTTCCCTCCTCGAGAAGGAGGGGTGCGCTCGGCGCCGCGTGGCTGTTCGTGCTCGTGTACCCCGCGAACCTCTACATGACATGGGACTGGCGCGACAGACCGGCTGCCGACCAGCTCGTGTCGTGGGGCCGCCTGCCGTTCCAGTTCCTCTTCATCTGGCTCGCGGTACGTGTTGCCCGGGCACACGACGACCGCCCGCCCTACCCTGACGGCCTGTGACAACCGTGCGCCGTTCCGGTTCGGTGGCCGTGCTGCTGGCCGTGACTCTCTCTGCGTGCTCGGGCGGTGGCGGACAGGCTTCCGACCCCGCACCGGACACGACATCCCCCACACCCCCGACCACCCTCGCGGTCACGACAACGACAGAGCCGCAGCTCTCCACCGTTGACGAACCCGTCGTGGAGTGCGACAGCAGTGCGTTCCGCGAGGCCTTCGGGGAGAAGATGCGCATGGGCCTGTGCACGGAGAACTGGGCCACGGGCAACAGTGACCGCGACACATGGAACTGCCCCGACGAGGGCTGCCGTCAGGTGCGCATCTTCCGTCGCGACAACGGCACGTGGCGGGCGACCGCGACCTGCGACACGCAGTACCCACTCACCATCTGGAGGGCCTCGTGCTTCCGTGCCGACCTCGAACCGGTCACTGCCGCCGACATTCCCTCACCGGCCGTGCAGTGCCGCATCTGGCCGGCAAACGTGCAGCTGCGCAACGTGTCGGAGACCGGCTGCGAACCCCCGCAGAGCGTGATCGACGAGGCCACGCGCGGCAAGTGCACCCGCTGGACGGAGAACCTCCGGCTGCCGCTCGAGAAGTGTGATTCCGGCCGTGCGGTGCGCGTGCTGCAGAAGCGTCTCGTCGCCCTTGGATACGACGTCGACGTCGACGGCTATCTCGGGCCCGGCGGCGTTGCTTCGCTGATGGACTTCCAGGGGAAGAACAACATCTTCGCCACGGGCCTCGTGGACCTCGCGACGTGGCAGGCCCTCTTCCCCTCGAACGAGGGGCTGAAGGGCACCGACACCGACGGCGACGGGATTGTCACCCCCGACGAGCTCTCCTGAGCGTCAGTCGTTGATGAACTTGTAGAGAGCGGCGCCCACGACGCCGCCGATGATCGGGAACACGAACATCGCCCACAGCTGGCCGAGCGCGTCGCCACCCGCGTAGATCGCCATCGCGAACGAACGTGCCGGGTTCACCGAGGTGTTGTCCACCGGGATGGAGATCATGTGGATCAGGGCAAGAGTCGCACCGGCGGTGAGGCCTCCCATGCCGGCGGAGAACTTCGCATGACCGGTGGAGAGCACCACGTAGATCAGCACGGCGGTGAGGATGACCTCCACCAGCACCATGGCCGCGAAGCTGTAGCCGCCCGGCGAGAGCGCATCCCAGCCGTTCACCGCGAAGTTCGCGGTGCTGGCCGTGAACCCGCCCTTCACACCGCCGGCGATGCCGAGGATGGCCGCACCACCGATGGCGCCGCCGAGGAGCTGGCCGACGATGTAGGTCGGTGCGAGGGCCGCATCCAGCTTCTTCGCCGCCACCATGCCGACGGTGACCGCCGGGTTGATGTGGCAGCCCGACACCGGCCCGACGGCGTATGCCGCCACCAGCAACGACAGGCCGAAGGCGAGCGACACCATCAGCACCTTGCCGTCGAAACCGGGAACGAGCACCGCGGTGCCCGGCCCCCCCATCACCAGCAGGAACGTGCCGAAGGCCTCGGCAGCGAGCAGTTGTGACCTCTTCATCGGGTCCCCCTTCCCTCGTGTGGCCCCCGGCCACACCGTCTGTTCTAACCCCGTCCGACTGCGGCATCGTGGATTTCGCCGCGGAAACAAGTTCCGCTGCCGGGGTCCCGGCCGGGTTCAGGCGAGGCCGAGACGCTCGAACTGCTCCGACGGGGCGGACACCGACACCAATGCCGACCTGAGCAGCTCCTCCGCCTCGCGCGCCACGGGGTCGTTGATGCGGTTCGCCGTCTCGTCGGGGTCCTCGCCGCGATGGAACATGATCGTCTCGTACTGCGCCGCGTACGCCCAGAACGGCAGCAGGTCACCGGCACGGAACGGCTGGCGGATCACCGGCACCGTGCTGCCGGGCATGAAGTCGAGCGACGCACGGGCATCAGGCATGGGCATGCGCACGTCGGGCCGTGATGCAATGGGCATCGTGCTCCACCGGTTCGACCACATCGAGTGCGGTGCGTTGTCCCCCGACGGCCCGCGTGTGTAACGCCAGTCGTCGGTGACCAGCTGCACCTCGCGACCCCACACACCGGTCAGCAGCCAGTCGCGCACCGACGATGCAGCACCCGCCACCAGCGGCTCCAGGGAACGGCCGTGCGTGACGTGCCCTGTCCCCACGCCGAACACCGAGGCGAGCGTGGCGTGGATGTCGGTCGAGGTGGTCAGCGCGTCCACGGTGCGCGGCGCCACGCCCGGCCACGCCACCAGCATCGGGATGTGACCCAGCGGTCGGTACACGGGCACGCCGGGCTTGCCCCACACGTCGCGGCCGTGCACGTCACGGTCACCGAGGTAGTGGCCGTGGTCGGTGCACAGGATCACCGCGGTGTCGTCCCATGACCCCGTCTCGTCGAGGGCATCGAGAACACGCCCGAGCCAGTGGTCGATCATCGACAGCTTGCCGCCGTACTGCGCGCGGATCTGGCGCGCGTCACGCTCGTCGATGATGCCCTTCGCGAACGCATCCACTGCGTACGGTGGCCAGATGAGGTGGGGCCCCTCCCACGAGTCGTCGTAACGCGTGGCCCACTCCTCCGGCGTGTCGAAGGGCTCGTGGGGGTCGAACTCGTCGACGAACAGCACGAACCTCTCGCCCTTCGCACGGTGCACGGGCGCGTGCGTCGTGAGCCAGTGCGCGGCAATCTTCATCGTGCGCGGCCCGGGGAAGTCCTCCTCGCCCCGGAACCAGCCGCGCGAGTTGTCATAGTGCGTGTGGCCCCTGCCGTACGACGGTGCCCCCAACCAGGATTCGTCGGGCCGTGTGCACCATGGGTCGCTCTCGTGGCCCCGTTCGTACGCCCAGGCGGTGAAGTCGGTGTGGTAGTTCTCGCCACCCACCTCGAACAGGTGCGGATGGTCGGTGACCAACTGCGTCACCACTCCCGCCCGCCGCAGCGATGCAGTGATGGGCTCCTCCCACAGCTCGATCGAGCCCCAGGGCTTCCAGAGGAAGTCCCATGCACCCACGAGGATGTCGTGACGTGCGGGGATGCACGGCAACGAACCAGTGTGATGGTTCGTGAACCGCAGGCTGCGCGCCGCGAGCCGGTCGATGTTCGGCGTGTCGAAGTTGCGACCGCCGTACGCGCCGATCTCATGGCGGTTCAGGCTGTCGAGCAGCAGCACCACCACGTTGCGCGGCATGACGGATGCGGCTGTCTCAATCACGGTTGCTCCCCTGATGCCGTGCGAAACACCGCGTCGCACCACGCGTTCACTTCCTCACGCATCACGTCGTGACTCCTCGCCAGCAGGTGACCGTCGCCGGGCATCACACGCAGCTCGCCGTGTCCTGCCATCGCACGCACCACCTCGCTCGCCTCGAGCGGCAGTATCTCGTCGCGGTCACCGTGGAACATGAGGAGCGGCCTGCCCTGCAGTCCCGCAGCCACCTCGCACCCCGCTGACTGCGTGGCGAACGTGACAACACCGCACACCATCGCCGACAGCCCCACGGCAACCCGCACCGCAACCGCACCACCGAAGCTGTGCCCCATCAGAACCACACGGTCGCAACCGGTGCCCACCATCATCTGCACGGCCGCAGCAGCATCCACACAGCACGCGTCAAGGTCGTTCGGCTTGCGCCAGCTGACCCGCATCGACGGAATCCCGCGGGCCGAAAAATCCTCACCCAACACCTGGTACAGGGCATCACCAGGGCCCATCAGGCCGCCCATTGCGCCGCCCATCATCACCACACCCGAGGTGCCCGCGGTTCCGACGGGCTCGTGCCACAGGATGCCGAGAAGGCCGCGCCCCGTGTACATCTCGATGTGGCGCAGACCGGGCGCGAGCATGGCCTGCTGGCTGGCCATGATGCCGAGCATGTCGAGCGGCGTCTGGAGAGACTCTTCTCCCTCGCCCTGCTGGGCGTTTCCCCCCGCCATGTGGCTACCCTACTGACGGGATGGCCGCGCCAAAGACCTCCGTCGACATGAGTGTCGAGACCAACCGCGAGATTGCGGGACGGCTCGGTGTGGCGTGGCGCGAGATTCGTCGCGGCGCCGCCAACAATGCACTGCGCCAGTTGATCTTCGAGAGCGAGGAGTTCGCGATCGAGCCGGGCCAGATGGACACCCTCGAGAAGCTTGTGATGCACGAGGCCATGCGCATGGGTGAGCTCGCCGATGCAATGAAGGTCGACCCCAGCACCGCAACACGGGCCGTGCAGAAACTGATCAAGGACGGTCTCGCCGAGCGCGTTGCACACGGTGGTGACGCGCGCGTGGTGGTGGTGGGCCCCACCGAGCGCGGCCGCGAGGTGTTCCTCCACGTCACCGAGCGCCGCCGGCAGCTGGTGCTCCTCGTTCTCGAGCAGTTCGCCGAGAACGAGCGCGAGAAGGTCGCCGAGATCCTCGAGCGTTTCTCCACTGCTGTCGACGCCGCCGTCAACGAGCTGTCGCAGCAACAGCACTAGGCCGGCGCCGATGGCCGACCGCAAGACCTTCGCCACGGAGGCGCCCCAGTACGCCCAGCAGTTGTTCGCCGGTGCGGTGCGCATGACGCGAAACCGTGCCGACGCCGAGGACCTCGTGCAGGAGACCTACCTGAAGGCCTGGCGTGCATACGACAGTTACGAGGAGGGCACCAACCTGCGCGCGTGGCTGTTCCGCATCATGACGAACACCTACATCAACAGGTACAACGCAGCGCAGCGCAGGCCCACCGAGACCGACCTCGACGATGTGGAGGAGTTGTTCCTCTACCGCAGGCTCGGCACCATCGACCAGAGCCGCATGAATGCCTCCGCCGAGGACCAGATGATGGAACTCTTCACCGACGACGAGGTGCGTGGTGCCATCGAGGAACTGCCCGAGAATTTCCGGCTCCCGCTCATCCTCTCCGACGTGGAGGGCTTCGCCTACAAGGAGATCGCCGAGATGCTCGACATACCCATCGGTACGGTGATGTCCCGTCTCCACAGGGGAAGAAAGTTGATGCAGAAGCGGTTGTACGAGTTCGCCCGGGAGAGGGGCCTCGTGGACGAGGACCTCCTGCCGGACGAGGAACGCGCATAGGGAACACGGGGAAGGAGACGGACAAATGGCCATGAACTGCACGGACACGCTCGAGGAGCTCCACCGTTTCCTCGACCAGGAACTCTCCCCCCTCCGCCGCGACGAGGTTCTCGGGCACCTCAGGGACTGCGTCGACTGCCAGCAGACCTTCGACTTCCACGGCGAGCTGAAGCGTGTGGTGCGCGAGAAGGCCGGCAACGAAGAACTCCCGCCGGGCCTGATGGACAAGATCCTCGGGTGTTTCGGCGAGGAATGGCTCGCTGGGTAGCCTGTCCATCATGGTTGCTGCTGTCGTCTGGCATTTCTGGCTCGGTCTCGTCCTCTTCCTCGCTTCCGTCGGTCTCGTCGTGCAGAGCCTCGTCGGGTACGTCGTGAAGGTCTCGGCCACCAAGTACCCGAACCGCCAGCAGCGCAAGTCCGCGAAGAAGTAGGCACCCGTCGTGGGCGCCGGGCAGCCGTGGATACGGGCGCGGGTTCCCCGCACCTGACCGAACTGCTGCTTCCCCGCTGCACATTCCCTCCCGCCGGCACCGCGGTGCACTGTGCCGTGTCGGGTGGCCCCGACTCCATGGCGTTGCTCCTGCTTGCCTCGGCGGCCGGGCTCGAGGTCACCGCCGTCCACGTCGACCACGGCATCCGCCCCGGGTCAGCAGACGACGTGCGGCTGATCGAGCCGGTCACACGTGCGGTGGGTGCCGAACTTGTGGTGCACACCGTGCGGGTGGAGCCCGGCCCGAACCTTGAGGCTCGCGCACGTACCGCGCGTTATTCGGTGCTTCCGGGTGACGTGATGACCGGACACACCGCTGACGACCAGGCCGAGACGGTGCTGCTGAACCTCATGCGCGGCGCGGGAACCACCGGCCTCGCCGCGATGCGACCCGGCCACGACCGCCCGCTTCTCGGTCTGCGTCGCAGCGAGACGCACGCACTGTGCGACGCAGCAGGAATCACCTGTGTTCACGACGTCACGAACAACGACCCCGCGCACCAGCGCAACAGGGTGCGCCACGAACTGTTGCCGCTCGTTGCCGACGTCTCGCGACGTGACCCCGTGCCGATCCTCGTGCGCGCCGCCGACGTGATGCGTGACGACAACGACCTGCTCGAGGAACTCGCGTCCGCCATCGACCCCACCGATGCGCGGGCGCTTGCTGCCGCGCCCCTCCCGCTCGCGCGCAGGGCCGTGCGCAGGTGGCTGTCCGACCCATACCCACCCGACCTGGCAACTGTGGACAGAGTGCTGGAGGTCGCCGCGGGCCTGCACCCGGGCTGTGATGTGGGCGGGAACAGACAGATTCGTCGGTCCAAACAGCGCATGCACATCGTGAACCTGGGGTAGTTTCGTGTGCGGCCTTTCTGCAGGGTTGCGGATGAACCGGCCGAGTCTGAGGAGTACGGATGCCACCGAAGTTGCGCGGGAAATGGGCCCTCGGCATCAAGCCCCGGAACTTCACGTGGGTCATCAAGGACCACCTCGCCATCTGT
>JBJTFB010000148.1:0-2799 GCA_046093205.1 Acidimicrobiales bacterium | reverse complement strand
CTCCCGCGCAGGTCCACCGACGTGGGCTCCGAAGTCTGAGCGACGCCGCCGCGGGGGCCGGATTACTGCGAGAGAACCACCAGGTCGTCGCGGTGGATCACCACGGACGGCGAACCGTCCGGCAGTTCGGTGGATCTCCTGCCGAGTGACGCACCGACCTGGGTGTGCGACATGAGGGCGAGACCCCGCGCGACCGTGGCCCCGTCGGCCGTGACGACCTGGTGGTTCTCTCGCAGTAATCCGGCCCCCGCGGCGGCGTCGCTCAGACTTCGGAGCCCACGTCGGTGGACCTGCGCGGGAGGAGCGACCGTGCGTCGCGCATCTCCGGAACGCGCAGGACGGTGAGTCCTGCCACGTAGATGATGAACCCTGCGGCGACGCACATGAACAGTTCCGCGACACGGGTGAAACCCGACCGCGCCGTGAGGCCGGCCTGGATGGCCCATACGGCCGTGCCCATGACCGCCGCCGACACGACGGTGCGCGCGAAGATGAACCGGATGCCTCCCCAGTTGACGGCGCCGTGGCGCGTGTGGAGCAACCAGAGCACCACCACTGCCGACACCATGTACGCGAGGCCGAAGGCGAGACCGAGGCCGAGCACGCCGTGGCGGCCCACCAGGAGTGACGCGAAGATGATGTTGAGGGCGTTCTCGAACACGTTCACCAAGAACGGTGTGCGGGTGTCCTCATGGGCGTAGAACCCGCGCAGCGCAAAGATGTAGATGGAGAAGCCCACGAGCCCCACCGACAGACCTGCCAGTGCGCGCGCCGTGTTCGCCGCCGCGCCGGAGCTGAAGTGCCCGTGCTCGAGAAGCGACGAGATGATCGGACGCGACAGCACGACCATCGCAACCGACGATGGCACGGTGAGGATCATGATCCACCTCACCCCGGATGTGGTCCAGTCGCGGAACCCCGCACGGTCACCGACCCTCACGCGGCGCACCAGTTCGGGCACGAAGGTGGTGGCGATCGAGATGGCCAGCAACCCGTGGGGCAGCTGGAAGAATGTGTAGGCCTTCGAGTACGCGTCCTGGTTCCCACTTCCCGGGCGGGCAAGGTTCTTCACCACGATCAGGGCGATCTGGTTCGTCACCACGAAGCCGAATGTCCAGGTGGAGAGACTCACCATCGTGCGCACGGCCGGGTGCGAGAAGTTCGGTCTGAAGCGGAACGGGATGCCGGCCTGGTTCATGGCCGGGATGAGCACGAGTCCCATGGCCATCACGCCCCCGGTGGCGGAGAGGGTGAACAGCCAGAAGAACGTGGGGTCGTTGAACACGTCCTGCAGCTTCGGCGTCCCGTCGCGGGTGAACGGGATGAGCATGAGCAGGGTGATCGTCACCACGTTCGAGAGTGCGGGGGCCCATGCAGCCGCGAAGAAACGACGGCGGGAGTTCAGCAGCGCCGAGCAGATCGCGGTGAGACCGTAGAATAAGATCTGCACGAGGAAGACGCGCGACATCATCGTCCCAGCGCGCCTGAAGGTGTCCGGGTTCACGGCAGGGCTCGGGTGGAGGGAGAAGAGACGGAAGATGAGCGGTGCAGCGAGCACGGCGAGGATGGTTGCGAGGAGGAGAACGACGAGGGATGCCGACACCACCGCGTCCTTGGCCTCCTCGTCGTCGTCCTCGGCGAACCGGGTGAAGAGCGGCACCAGGCTGGCCGACAGCAGTCCGCCCACCAGCAGTTCGTAGATCGCGTTGGGGGAATTGTTCGCACCGTCGAACGCGTCGGCGAGGGCCGTCTGGCCGATGATCACCCCGAACACCACGACCCGCAGCAGGCCCGTGAGGCGCGACACGGCCGTGCCGATGGCGACCACGAGGGTGTCCTTGAACATGGGACGAGACTAAATGAGTCGGAGCGCCGCGGGACGTTCCGATGCCTTTCGCCACTCATGCCCCAAGTAAGTTGGGGGACTTATGGGTGAACGCTTCGAATCAGTGCAACAGGTCCGCGACGGTCTGAAGAAGGTGAACTACCTGGCCGACGAGGGCATCGCGGGTGTCGCGTTCCTCGCCGACAGGCTCGGCAAGCCCGTTCTCGTGGAGGGCCCGGCCGGCACCGGAAAGACGCAGCTCGCGAAGTCCATCGCCGAGGTCACCGGTGCGCGGCTCATCCGTCTCCAGTGCTACGAGGGCCTGGATGAGTCGAAGGCGCTCTACGAGTGGAACTACAAGAAGCAGTTGTTGCGCATCCAGGCCGACAAGGGTTCCGACGGCTGGTCGGAGATCCACGACGACATCTTCGGCAAGGAGTTCCTGCTGACACGCCCGCTGCTCGAGGCCATCACCGCCGAGGAGCCCGTCGTGCTGCTGATCGACGAGGTCGACCGTGTCGAGGTCGAGACCGAGGCACTGCTGCTCGAGATCCTCTCCGAGTACCAGGTGTCAATCCCCGAGCTCGGCACCATCACTGCACGTCAGGTGCCGCTCGTGTTCCTGACCTCGAACAACACACGCGAACTGTCGGAGGCCCTCAAGCGGCGTTGCCTCTTCCTGCACGTCGACTACCCGCAGATGGACAGCGAGAAGGAGATCGTGCTCGCGAAGGTGGAGGGTGTCACCGAGATGCTGGCCGACCAGATCGCCCGCATCGTGCGCAGCATCCGTCAGCTCGACCTCAAGAAGGCGCCCTCGGTGTCCGAGACGCTCGACTGGGCACGCACGCTCGTGCTGCTCGGAATCCAGAGCATCGACGCCGAACAGGCCAAGGAGACCCTGCACATCCTCCTCAAGTACCAGACCGACATTGCCAAAGCGGCAAAGGAATTGTCGGTCGACAAGTGATCTG
>JBJTFB010000147.1:0-10670 GCA_046093205.1 Acidimicrobiales bacterium | reverse complement strand
CCGCCGGTCTCGTGGGGAAGGTCACTGACGTCTACGACGGTCGCTCCGTGGTGATGTTGATCACCGACCCCGGGTACTCCCTCGCGGTGAAGGTGGTGAACGTGCCTCCCACAACCGTCCCGCGTCCCACCGCGCCGGGTGATTCCGCACCGGAGACCACCACCAGCACCTCCACCACGACGACCACGATCAAGGTCACCACGACGACAGGCATCCCCGGGTTCGTCCCGGGTTCCACGATCCCACCGTCAACCATGGGCCCGACACAGAGCACGTCGCCGAACGCAACGGTGCAGATCCCGGACGGGACGTCGCAGATCAACAAGCCCGGCACCGCCAACCAGTCGGAGATCACGGTCCCGGCGGGGGCAGACCTTCCTCTCCGCGAGACCGGGGCGCTCGAGGGCCGGGGAATCTCCCGACAGCCGGTGATCCGGTTCATCGAGAACCAGCCCCGTTTCGGTGACGTGCAGATCGGCTCGCCGGTGATCTCTGCGGGCGGTGCGACGTCGCTTGCCCCGCCCGACATCGTCGTGGGCACGGTGTCGAGGGTCATCAAGCGCCCCGGAACGCTCGGCCCGCTGCTCGAGGTGCGCATCACCGCCAACCTCGACGCACTCAACTTCGTGAGGGTGCTTCTGTACCAGCCGCTCACCGAGCGCCCGGAGGAGCCGTGATCGACCGCATCATCGCACTGGGCGAGAACGGTTGGGCCCGACTCTTTCTCGTCGCACTGGTGGTGCTGAGTTTCCAGACCACCGTGTTCAACGACATGCGTCCGTTCGGTGTGTGCCTGCAGGTGATGCTGCTGCTTGCCGCCAGCGCCGGCCTCGCACGTGGCTCGGAGACAGGAGCGATCGCAGGGTTCATGGTGGGACTCATGTACGACCTCGTGCTCACCACACCGCTCGGTGTCGGGGCGGCTGTCCTCAGCGCGGTGGGCTACCTCGCTGGGTACGTGCACTCGTTCGTCCACGAGCCCACCTGGTGGACGCGCATGCTTCTCGCCGCCGGGGCGAGCGCTGTCGGGATGGTGCTGATGCCCTTCGCGCTCACGCTGGTGGGGGCGGAGGGAGTGCTCACGCCACGGGTGTTCGGGGTTGCGTTCGTGGTGGCCGTGTTCAACGGAGGGTTCAGTCTCCCGTTCGAGCGTGTGTGCCGGTGGGCCCTGCCGGAGACCAGGGTGAGGGCCTGACGTGCCGCGTGAGCGAAGGATGTCGCGGATGGCGGTTCTCGGAACTGTGGCGATGACCCTCGGGTCGTTGCTCACGGTGCGTCTCTGGTTCCTCCAGGCCGTCGACTCGGGGGCGCTGCAGGAGAGGGTGCGGGAGGTCCGCACGCGCACCGTGAAGATCACCCCGGAGCGCGGGCGCATCATCGACCTGAAGGGCCGCATCGTGGCCGACAACGAACGCATCCTCACGGTCACGATCGACCGACCCGTGATCGCGAAGTCGATCGACCGCCAGCAGATGTGGGACCGACTCTCCGGGGTGCTCAACATGTCGCAGGAGGCGCTCGAGGACCGCTGGCTCTCGAAGCGATACGACCAGCTGCAGCCGCTGCCGCTGAAGGAGGACGTGTCCGAACAGATCGCCACGTTCCTGCGCGAGCGGAGCGAGGACTACCCGGGGGTCGACGTGCGGGAGGACTGGCGCCGCGAGTACCCGTACGCGCCAGTCGCCAGCCATGTCATCGGTTTCCTCGGGGCGATTCCCGACGGGGAAACAGCCTCCGGTGGACGGGAGTCCGACTACTACAGGGCGCTCGGGTACGACCCCGATGCGCGCATCGGCCGCTTCGGGGTGGAGCAGATGTACGAACCGTGGCTGCGCGGGAGGCCCGGTTACGTGAAGTACGAGGTTGATTCACGTGGCCGCATCCTGCGCCAGCTGTCGCGCAAGGAGGCCGTGCCGGGCAACGACGTGCAGCTGTCGATCGACCTCGACATGCAGCAGTTCGTGGAGCAGACGCTGTACACGAAGCTCGCGGTGCGGCGGCGCACCGAGGCGCCGACCGTGCTCGCATTCGGCGAGCCCGACCCGAGGTACCCCGAGGTCAACTTCTACAAGGCGCCTGCCGGCTCCAGTGTTGTGATGAACCACGACACCGGGGAGGTGCTGGCCATGGCGAGCTACCCGAACTTCGACAACCGGTGGTTCAACGCGGGGATCTCGTCGGAGAAGTTCAACCAACTGTTCCCGAAGACGGACGACCCCGACCAGTCGATCCTCGTGAACAGGGCCATCAGCGGCCGCTACAACCTGGGTTCGTCGTTCAAGCCGTTCGTCGCGTACGCCGCGCTCAACACCGGGCAGCTGGTCGGCGGCACGAAGTACACGCTCCGCGATGTCGGCACGTACAAGCTCACGAGCATCCCCGAGGAGCGGTGCCAGCTGAACGTGAAGTGCGTCTTCAAGAACGCCAACTGCGGCAACGGCGCACCGTGCACGTACGGCCCCGTCAACGTGATCGACGCCCTGGCGGTGTCGTCCGACGTGTTCTTCTACAAGATCGGCGAGGAGATCTTCGCGGAGCGCGGCTACAGGCCGATCCTCGAGGAGCAGGTGCGCCAGTTCGGGTTCGGCTCGCCGACGGGCATTGACCTTCCGTACGAGTACATCGGCACGGTGCCGAGCAAGGCGCTGAAACAGCGACTCGCGGCGAGCGGTGCCATCACCGAGGACGAGGGCCGCGGCTACTACGTGGGTGACAACGTGCAGTTCTCGATCGGACAGGGTCTTCTCTCGGCGACCCCGCTGCAGCTTGCGGTGGCCTCCGGGGTGATCGCGAACGGCGGCAAGGTGGTGCAGCCGAGGGTGGTGCGCGCCATCTGGGGGCCCGGAACCCCGAAGGGCAAGTCCGGTCGGGTCGACCTCGAGAAGGGCGTCGTGGTGGAGGACCACTCGGCGCCCCAGGTGAAGCGTGACATCGGAATGGACATGGACGCACGGGACGCGATCGTGCAGGGTCTGACCCGGGTCATCAACGGACCCGGCGTCCGGTTCGACATCTACCACTCGACGACGGGGGAGAAGCTGTTCCGCTCCTACCCGAAGAACGCCCTGCCCATCGCCGGCAAGACCGGAACTGCGCAGGGTGCGGGCAACCTCCCCTGGAACGACTCCTCGGTGTTCGGTGCGTTCAGCAAGAACCCGAGGATCCCCTACACCGCGGTGTCGTACATGGAGAAGGCCGGCTTCGGCTCGCGGGCCGCCGCGCCGGTGGTGAAATGCGTGTTCACGGCACTCGCCGGCAAGCAGAAGGTGGTCCCGGCCCAACCGGCCGACCCGCTCGACGTGAACAGCGTGACCGCGGCCGGTGATCAGATGCTGAAGAACCCCCTGTGCCTTGTCGGTGCCGGCTCGGCGGTGAGGGACTGATGACCTCGTTGATGCGCCGGCGGCCGGACTCGGGTCTCGGCAACATCCGCCGGGGGTTCGCCGACCCCGGGCGCAACATCGACTGGGTGCTGATGGGCGCGGTGGGGGCGTTGTCCACCATCGGGCTGTTCCTCGTGTTCTCCACCACGAGGCCGCGGCTCCTCGCGAACGGAATCGACCCGTTCCAGACGGTCCAGCGCCAGATGGTGTTCCTCATCGTTGCCATCGGTGCGATGGCGGTGGTGATGTGGCTCGACTACGTGCAGTTGAGGGGAAGCGCGAATGCGCTGTACGCGCTGACGATGTTCCTGCTCGTCATGGTGCTCGTGATCGGGGGCGTCCGCGGAGGTGCACGGTTGTCGTTCGATGTCGGGCCGATCTCCGTCCAGCCGTCCGAACTCGCCAAGTTCACCGTGCTGCTGATGCTCGCCGGGTTCCTGGCCGACGACTACTCGAAGTCCGTGTCCTACGAGAGGCTCATCCAGTCGCTCATCATCGTGGGTGCACCGGCGCTCCTCGTGCTGATCGAGCCCGACCTCGGTTCCGCCTCCGTCCTCGTCGCGTGCGCGATGGGCGTGCTCCTCGTGGCAGGTGCCCAGGTGAAGTACGTCGCGCTCGTGACCGGTCTCGGCATCGTGTCGGCCGCCGCAGGGGTGATGTCCGGTGCGGTTCGGTCGTACCAGCTGCGCCGCATCACTGCTTTCCTCCAGCAGAACTCAGAGTCCGCCGAACTGCAGAACCTGGTCACCCAGGTTCGTTTCGCCAAGCGGGCGGTCGCCACCGGGGGCTTCTTCGGCAAGGGCTATCTCGAGGGCCCGCTCACGAACGGGCGGTTCATCCCCGTGCAGTCGACCGATTTCGTGTTCTCGGCCCTCGGGGAACAGTTCGGGATGGTCGGCTGCTCGCTGGTGCTCTTCCTCTTCGGGGTGGTGCTGTGGCGGATCTACCGCATCGCCCGGATGGCAAACGACCGGCTCGGTCTCCTGGTGTGCGCCGGGGTGTTCACCATGATCCTCTGGCAGTCATTCCAGAACATCGGAATGACTATGGGGATCACCCCGGTCTCGGGTGTGCCCCTGCCGTTCCTGTCCTACGGGGGGTCCCACACGGTCGCTTTCGCGATGATGGTGGGCCTGGTCCAGAGCGTCCACATGCGCCGTTTCCGCTGACCGCTGGGATAGTCTTTCCACAGGCCGTTTCGGTCCGGTTGGCGCCCCAGTGGCAGCCCCCGTACCGCTCATGGCGCGCCCCGCAGGCGCGACAGTCAAAGGAACAACCGATGGACAACTCAGGCTCCGCCCAGCCCACGGGCGCCGGAATCCCCTCCCACAACCCTTCCTCCCACGGGCAAGACCGCGACGGACAGGCGGCTGAATCCGCAGGCCAGTCCGGCCCGAAGAAGCGTCGCCGGGGAAGCCGCGGGGGACGCAACCACAAAAAGCCACAGGGCGAGCAGACAGGGCGTCCCGACGCGGCCGGCGCCGGGCGCAACCCGCAGGAACTGCCCGACCCGCCGGCCGAGGGCAGGATTTCCGACCCCGCCGTGGCAGAGCGTGCACTCGTGCGCAAGCCCCAGATCGGGGACACCCGCCCCGCGCCGGCAAAGCCCGCCGAGGCAAAGAAGCCGGAGTCGAAGAAGAACGGTTCGGGCGACGGCGGAAAGCAGGGCGACGGCAAGGGCCGTCGCAGACGCCGTGGCGGTCGTGGCCGTTCCCGACAGGGAGAAGGCGGGGGAGGCGCACCGCAGCGTCAGGGCCGCACCCAGGAGGAGATCGAGGCCGAGATCATCGAGCGCAGGCGTGGTCGCGAACGTGACGGCCGCCCGCTCGGCCGGTACCTCATGTGCGTCCAGGTGCGCGAGGGGGTCACGCAGGTGGCCGTGCTCGAGGGCCGCGCGCTGATCGAGCACTACGTCAGCCGGCCCGCCGACGACGTGAGCCAGATCCACGGCAACATCTACCTCGGCCGCGTCCAGAACGTGCTGCCGGGCATGGAGGCGGCGTTCGTCGACATCGCCACCCCGAAGAACGCGGTTCTCTACCGCGGCGACGTGCAGTACGACAAGGAGGACCTCGACACTCCAGCCGGCGAGGCCCGCATCGAGCACATCCTCCGTGCCAAGCAGAACATCCTCTGCCAGGTCACGAAGAACCCGATCGGTGCCAAGGGTGCGCGCCTCACCCAGGAGGTCTCGCTGCCGGGACGCTTCGTGGTGCTGGTGCCGAACTCGAAGACCTACGGCATCTCGAAGCGCCTTCCCGACGCGGAGCGCCGCCGCCTGCGCAGCGTGCTCGACAGGGTGAAGCCCGCCGAGCACGGCGTCATCGTGCGCACTGCCGCCGAGCACGCAACAGAGCACGAACTGAAGGCCGACATGCTCCGCCTGCTGGACGAGTGGGGCAAGGTGGAGGAGGCCGCGAAGGCCGCCACGGGCCCGTCGCTGCTACACCGTGAGCCCGACATGGCGGTGCGCGTGATCCGCGAGGAGTTCAATGCGGACTACCGCGGTGTCGTGATCGACGACCGGGAACTGTTCGAGGAGGTCCGCAACTACGTCGCCGACTTCAACCCGGAACTGGCCGACCGGGTCACCTTCTACGACCGCGACGCCGAGGAGCTGTCGCTCTTCGAGCACCACCACGTGCACGAGCAGGTGCACAAGGCCCTCGACCGCAAGGTGTGGCTGCCGTCCGGCGGCTCACTGATCATCGAGCACACCGAGGCACTCACCGTCATCGACGTGAACACCGGCAAGAACGTCGGCAAGAGCAACCTTGAGGACACCGTGTTCCAGAACAACCTCGAGGCCGCCGACGAGATCGCCCGCCAGCTGCGCCTGCGCGACATCGGGGGCATCATCGTCATCGACTTCATCGACATGGAGATCAAGGACAACCGCCGCAAGGTGGTCGACTCCTTCCGTCAGGCCCTGTCGCGGGACAAGACCCGCACCCAGGTGTTCGACATCTCCGAGCTCGGCCTCGTGGAGATGACCCGCAAGCGCATCGGCGAGGGTCTCCTCACGGAGTTCGCCGGAACCTGCCCCGAGTGCGAGGGCAGGGGCGTGAAGGTCGACTTCGGCCTGCTTGACTGACCCCGGTCGGGCGGCCGCACCAGTCCCGAACGCCACCCCGGGCGATTGTCCGCGCCCGAAACGGCAGGTAGGGTGGGAAACCGCTATGTACGCAGTGATTTCTTCCGGTGGCAAGCAGGAGAAGGTGGCCCAGGGCCAGCAGGTCCGGCTCGAACTTCTCGGTGTCGACGACGGCACCGAGGTGTCGCTCACACCCGTCCTCGTCGTCGACGGCTCCACCGTCCTCTCCACGCCCGAGCAGCTGAAGGGCGCCTCCGTGAAGGGTCGTGTCATCGGCACCGCGAAGGGTGACAAGATCCGCGGCTTCACCTACAAGCGCCGCACGAACCAGCGCCGTCGCTACGGCCACCGCCAGCAGTACTCGGTCGTCGAGATCACCTCCATCGCGAAAGGCTGAACCACCATGTCAAAGACAAAGGGCGGCGGGTCAACCCGCAACGGTCGTGACTCGAACGCACAGCGCCTCGGCGTGAAGGTGTTCGACGGAACCGCCATCTCGGCCGGCACCATCATCATCCGTCAGCGCGGCACAAAGACCCACCCCGGCAAGAACGTGGGCATCGGCAAGGACGACACCCTCTTCGCACTGTGCGACGGTTCGGTGAAGTTCGGCGAGCGTCGCGGCCGCAAGGTCGTCGACGTCATCCCCGTCGCCTGACGCGGAACCCAGTGTCAGCGCGCGTCAGCGCGTGAGAAGCGTGTCGATCCCCCTGGGCAGCCTGTGCTCGGGCCATCCCAGCAGCTGCACGGCCTGCTTGCACGCGAAACGGTCGGTCATTCCGCCCACGTACGCCACCGCCTCGTGGGCCGCCCTGTCGGTGCCGGGGTCGAACGGGTTGTCGCCGTGGGCGGGAAGCAGCCACGGCTGCCCGACGTAATGGTCGACGAGGGCACGCAGCATGGCGATCACCGCATCGGCCTGTGCGCGTGACTCAGGTCGGTTGTAGATGGACTCGTAATTGAAACGCCGGAACTCGGCCAGGGCCTCCGCGGTGTCGGGAACCATTCCGATACGGCCGGTGTGCGCCGTTGCCTCGATCATGCCGTTGACGAACGCACCGAGCTGCTCCCTGCGGGCGGTTCCGCAGCGCTTCCTGACGACGGGGGGAAGCTCGGCCGCCGTCACCACTCCGGCATCGACGGCGTCCTCGAAGTCGTGGCACACGTACGCGATGCGGTCGGCCCAGCTCACCACCTCGGCCTCCGGCGTGGACGGCGCGGGCCTGGACCAGCTGTGGTTGCGGATGCCGTCGAGTGTCTCGGTGCACAGGTTCAGCTGCGCGAGGGCGACGTCGGCGCCCCACACCGCGTGGTCGTAGCCGCCCGCAACGTAAGTCGCGAGTGCGTCCTCGGATGCGTGGCCACCCGGCCCGTGGCCGCAGTCGTGACCGAGGGCGATGGCCTCAGCCAGTGCGACGTTCAGTCTCAGAACGCGCGCCAGCGACACCGCGATCTGGGCGACCTCGAGGGCATGTGTGAGGCGTGTGCGTTGGTGGTCGTCGGGGAACACGAACACCTGTGTCTTGCCGGCGAGGCGACGGAACGACGCCGCGTGCAGGATGCGGTCACGGTCGCGCTCGAAGCACGTGCGGAACTCATCGGGTTCCTCTATGGCCGCTCGGTTGCCGGCGCCTGTGGAACGCGTGGCGAGCGGGGCGAGATCCCCGGTCGACCCCGACTCCCGCTCCATGCGGTCTGCGATGTCGCGGGTTCCCGTGCCCGCCCAGGAGTCGGCGTGGGCGAGGGTGATACCGGGGCCGGAGCTGCCACCCATGGTGGACACCCATGTGTCGCTGCGCTCGGTGCCGGGGGGAACCTTCATCACACAGAGCGTATGTGAACGGTGTGTCCCGTGGTCGGAGGCTCACCGACGCCCAACTGGCCCACGGGTAGCCTTCCGAGGTCCCTATGAGCGCGTTCGTCGACGAAGCACAGTTGAACGTCCGCGGAGGGGACGGCGGTGCCGGCTGCGTCAGCTTCCGCCGCGAGGGCCCGGTGGCCTTCGGCGGACCGAACGGCGGGGACGGCGGAAAGGGAGGCGACGTGTGGCTGGTGGCCGACCGCAACGTGGCGTCGCTGCTTGCGTTCCGCGACCACCCTCACCGCCGCGCAGGCAACGGCGTGCACGGCAAGGGCAAGGACCTCCACGGCCGGCGCGGGGAGGACCTCGAGGTCCGCGTGCCGGAGGGAACCGTGGCGCGCGACATGTACACCGGCGAGCTGCTCGCAGACCTCGTGAGCCACGGCGACCGCTGGCTCGCGGCGCACGGCGGCAGGGGCGGCCGCGGCAACGCACGCTTCCTGAACAACCTGCGGCGCGCGCCGTCGTTCGCCGAGCAGGGTGAGCAGGGCGCCGAGCGGTGGCTGCTGCTCGAGCTGAAACTGATGGCTGACGTGGCACTGGTGGGCTTCCCGAACGCGGGCAAGAGCACGTTCATCAGCACCGTGTCCGCGGCAAAGCCGAAGGTGGCGAACTATCCCTTCACCACGCTCGAGCCGCACCTGGGCGTGGTGCGCGTCGACGATGCCACCGAGTTCGTGATGGCCGACATCCCCGGCCTCATCGAGGGTGCAAGCGAGGGGCGCGGGCTGGGCCTGCAGTTCCTGCGTCACGTGGAGCGTGCGCGGGCCCTGTGCTACCTCATCGACCTCTCCGAACCGGACGGCGTCGCGCCGCTGGAGCAACTGGAGATCCTCCGGCGCGAACTCGGCAACTACCGGCCCGAGCTGCTGGAGCGTCCGAGTCTCGTGGTGGGAACGAAGACCGACAGCGCCGGCGAGGACACGATGAGGGACTGGCCGCACGAATCGATGTCCGCGGTCACCCATCACAACGTGCGCCGCGTGGTGGGCCTGCTCGCCACGCTCGTCGACCGCGCCCGCCGCGAGGAGCCCGTGGGGGAGTCGACCGTCATCATGCGGCCCGAACCGGAGCACGCCTGGGTGGAGCAGACCGGCGAGAACGAGTTCCGCGTGCACGGCCGTGCGGCCGAGAGGGCGGTGGCACTGAACGACGTCACCTCCCCGGAGGCCCTGAACTACATCGACGCACGCCTCACGAAGCTGGGGGTGCCCAAACTGCTGGCCCGGGCGGGGGTGCGCGAGGGTGACGTGGTGTGGATCGCCGAATTCAGTTTCGAATTCGTGCCGGAAGTGTGAGTCTGTGACCATGCGCGTGGTGGTGAAGATCGGCAGTTCGTCGCTCACCGACGAACGCGGACAGTTGAGGCTGGAAGTGATCCGTTCCGTGGTGGACCAGGTCGCCGCGGTGCGGGCAGCCGGGCATCAGGTTCTGCTCGTCACCTCGGGTGCCGTGGCCTCCGGTGTCGCCGGCATGGGTCTCGACGGCCGCCCGTCGGATGTCCTGTCGCTGCAGGCGCTGTCGGCCATCGGCCAGCCGCGGCTCATGGCCGCCTATGACTCCGCTCTGTCGGTGCACGGGCTCGTGGCCGCCCAGGTGCTCCTCGTTCCGCACGACTTCGTCGACCGGAGCCAGTACCTGCATGCACGTGCCACGCTGCAGCGCCTCCTCGAATACGGGTGTGTGCCGGTCATCAACGAGAACGACGCGATCGCGAACGACGAGATCCGTTACGGGGACAACGACTACATGTCGGCCCTCGTGTCGCACCTCGTCTCGGCCGACCTGCTCGTGCTCCTCACCGACACCGACGGTCTCCACACCGAGAACCCGCGCACCAGCACGTCGGCCGTGCGCATCGACGTGGTCGCCGCCGACGACCCCCTGCTCGGTGTCACGGCAGATGCGCGGGGGTCCGACCGGGGCAGCGGCGGGATGGCCTCGAAGCTCGCCGCCGCCCGCATTGCGTCGTGGTCGGGCGTCACCACCGTGATCGCGCAGGCCACGGCCGATGGTGCGGTGCTCGCGGCGGTCGCGGGTGACACCTCCCGCGGCACGCGCTTCCTGCCGCACGACCGCGACCTGCCTGCCCGCAAGCTGTGGATCGCCTTCGCGGCGGAGGAGGCCGGCACGGTCACCGTGGATGCCGGCGCACGGGATGCACTCGTTGCGCGGGGTACCTCGTTGCTGCCGGCGGGAGTCACCGCAGTCACCGGGTCGTTCGAGGCGGGGGATGTCATCGCGGTCGTCACGGCCGACGGGGCCACGGTCGCGCGGGGTCTCGCCCTCATGTCGCACACCCAGGTCGGTGCGTCACTCGGCAGGAGATCCA
>JBJTFB010000146.1:0-4695 GCA_046093205.1 Acidimicrobiales bacterium | reverse complement strand
AGTCGTATGCGGCCACCGCGATTCCCGCGACGCCGATGTCCGCTGCCTGGCCCGTCGCGACGGTGGTGTCGTACGTGCCGTTCGAGGCGAAGTCCTGGTACACGCGTCCCGTCACGGTGCTCCCGGCCGCCGAGACCCGTGCGTTGGTGACACCCGCAAGGGATGTCCCGAGGAGAAGTGACACGGCGACGAGCCGGCGGACGCTCTTCGGGACGGAAATCATGTGGTTCTTAACCTCTCCAGCGCGACCACGGTCGCAGACGTGGAAAGAGGGTAGAAGTGCGGATTGATACGGGAGCGAGAGAAAGATTACGGAAATATTTTTTCCGTAATAGCGTTACTCGCTGTGGTGAACAACTCAGAGAGGGTGCAGAACGCGAGGGAGTCGATCCTCCGCAGTGCCCGCCACGAAATCGAGCGACACGGAATCCTCGGACTGCGTGTCGCTGACGTTGCTGCAGGCGCCAACTGTTCGATCACCCAGATCTACCGCTACTTCACGGACCGGGACGGCCTCCTCGCACAGGTTCTCGGGGACATCTACGAGGAGATTGTCACGGGTAACGGTGCCGCGTACCGGGCCACGGTCTTCTCCCACGAGACGCTGGTCATCGACACCATCATCGATGCACTCCCACGCACGTTCGACCCGGCAGTCGCTACAGGAACGCATCTGCGCCTGCAGATACTCGCCGCTTCCGTGACCAATGCCCCGCTCAGGGAACGGCTCGAGGAGATCACGCGGGCAGAACGAGACAGGTGGGAGGAAGGCCTCGACGAGGTCGAGCGCCGCCTCGCACCCGGGGAGAAATTCGACCGGCGAATGTTCTCGATATTCCTCGTGAGCATCCTCCCGTACTACCGAACCCTGATGGGGCCGGACGGCTTCACACACGAGGACTTCCTCCGGTTCTTCCGCGAGAAGCTGACGTCCTAGGGCCACCAGCCCCGCACCAGCACAACACCCAGCACCAGGGTCGCAACCCCCAGCACCCTGCTCAACGGTGTGGACCGCCACTCACCACCCTCGCGGGCGAACCAGTCCGCGATGCCGAGTGCCAGACCGGGGACGCTCATCAACACGAACGCCCACTGAACCGTGTGGACAGTGACTGCACCGTCCACCAGGAGACCCCACCACAGCATCACGAGGAGCATCGAAACGATCCGCACGAGATTCCGTGGCAGCCACCGGTGGAGCGATGCGTTGTTGGGGAATCCGTCAGCACGGTGTTCCACGATCTTCGGCACCAGGAACATGAACGTGCCGGCCACCAGCCACCAGTTGGCACCGATGAAGACCACGGCGACGAATGCGAACACCGCCGTGCGGACCATGCGTGACACCGATTTCTGTGTGTCGCCCGGCTCGGGAAGTTCCTCGTTCTCGATTCGCGCAAGACGTGTGGCCGTCGCGACACGGGCGAGGTTCTCGAGACCGAACCGCACCACAAGCGCAACCAGCGCCGCCAGCTCGACAGTGCCGACCCGACCGGACCATTCCACGTCAAATCCCGACAGGAACGGGACGGCAGAGAACATCGCACCCGCGGTCCACGCACCGATGAGCGGAACGAGAACGAAGTCCACTGCGCGGTTCCAGCCAAGGTGCTCCCCACCCGCGCGGCGGAACGGTCTCATTGCCGATGCGACGAGACCCACGAGAAACATGGGGCCCGCGATGCCCAGCAGTCCGCGCACAGCATCCGTCGAGTCGAGTCCGCCGCCCAGCAGCAGTGCGGTTCCGTACGCTGTCGCGGCGAGCAGACCGGCGAAGGCATCGAATGTGCCGAGCGCCATCACGGCCACGAACAGCCCGAGCGACGGCAGGACCGCCTCGAACCCGCTGTCCGCCGCCGAGAGAACACCGAGCACCACCGCAGCGACGGGCAACACCGACCATGTCGCACCGAAGAGCGCACGCAGGTACGAACCGTCATCGAGGGAGCGTGCGATCACGGGTGACAGCGGTGCAGCACGTTCCGCCGACCTGCAGAGCCCGTCATCCAGCCGCGGGATGTTCGGCGGCACCCAGAGGTCGTCGCGCACATCCAGGCCCCCCGATCCCGAACCGGCCGAGTACTCCGCCACCCCGCTCGCCTCGCGTTCCTCGGATGACAGTTGTTCGGGAGCATCGTCATCACCGCGACGGCGCCGCAGCGCGAGCAACGCCAGCGCACTCGCGAGGAGACGGATCGCATCCTCGTTCGGTAGGTCAGCCGGGGCACCCGCGCCGTTGCCACCGTCGTTGTTGGCCGGTTCGGGTCGTTCGTACGAGATGGCAAACGGGGCTGACGGTGTGCCGGCGTTCCCGGCGCCATCGACCGTTGCGGCGGTGACGGTCCATGAGCCGGGCTCCACTCCCTCCAGTGCGCAGCCAACAGAGTCGGCCGACACGACGTATGAGCAGGTCACCGTGACTCCGGACTTGACCGCTGTCACCACCACCGTCTCCCCTGCAGCGGCACCGGCAACCTCGACGAATGCTGAGCCGTCCGAGGGATCATCGGTGGCACGCGCGCTCAATGTGGAAGCAGAAGCAGCGGTGTCCACACTGAGAGTGAGTTCTCCCGGTGCTCTCGCCTTGTTGCCTGCCAGGTCAGTTACGGAGGCATTCACCGCCCAGTCACCGTCGTCGAGGCCGTCCAGCACACAGCCATCCGACTGCCCTACCACATAGGCGCAGTTCACGGTGACCCCCGACTTCGTGGCAGTCACTGACACGTTGTCACCGGGGGACAGCCCGTCGAGGCCCACGACGGGTCTGCGGATGTTCGTCTTGTTGTCACCGGCGTTCGTTCCGGTGTCGGACGGCGTGCGCAGGTCGGGTGTGCCGAGGGGACTCGGCGGCACTGTCGTCGTCGTGGTGGTGGAAGCGGTGGCCGACCCCGGGATGGTGGTGCGGGTGGTGGTGTTCGGACGGGGGCCGGTCGTGACAGTTGTGCTGCGCGGCGAGGTGGTGGCGGTGGTGCCGCGCCGCGGTGCCGTGGTGGTTGTCGCGGTGGTGGAGCCGGTGGCCGTGTTGTTGTCCAGGTTCCCGAACGGCTTCGACGTGTCGACTGTCAGGGCGAGGGTGCGGGGTGTGCGTGACGTGTTCCCGTTCCTGTCGGTCGCCACCGCGGACACAGTCCACGTCCCGTCGGCAAGTTCGGGAAGCGTGCACCCGGATGTCGTGGACGACACGGTGTACGTGCACGACACCGTCCGGCCCCCCTTCGTGGCCGACACCGTGACCGATGCGCCCTCCTCCACCCCGGGAATGTTCACCAAGGGAGTGGAGTCGGCCGTCACGTCGTCGGACGACGACACACCGGTGTCGCTGGAGGCCGCAAGGTCGGGGCGTGTCGGCATCACCGGTCCTTCGGTGTCGACGGTCAGAACGGTCGGGGACGAGGCGGGTGACACGTTCCCCGCAGGGTCGGTGAGTGTTGCCGTGACCGACCATGTTCCGTCGGTGAGTGCCGGAAGGTCGCACGACGCGGCGGGCAGCACGTAGCTGCAGGTCCTGCTGGTGGATCCGTTCGTGGCGGTGAACGTGACGGTGTCACCGGCGCCACCGCCGGCAGCCGACATCGTGGGGGTCGTGTCATTGGTGGCGTCGTCGACAGTGGACGTTCCGCTGTCGGATGCCGCCGCCATGTCGGGCTGCCCCGGTGCGGCAGGTGCCGCGGTATCGACCGAGAGCGACGACGGTGACGTTGTGGTACCGACGTTCCCGGCTGGGTCGGTGATGACTGCGGTGAGCGACCACGTGCCGTCGGTGAGGGTGGGCAGGTCGCACGTCGTCACCGCGACGGAGACGGTGAATGTGCATGTTGCGGTGGTTGCACCGTTCGACGCGGTCACGGTGACGCGGTCACCCACAAGTTGCCCGGGGACCGAGACAGCGGGTGTGGAGTCGTTGGTGACGTTGTCGGTGGCTGATGCCCCGGTGTCCGAGGCGGACTCCAGGTCGACCGCCGGCAGGGACGGTGCGGACGAGTCGACCACGAGACTCAACGGGGTCCCGGCCGCACTCGTGTTGCCCGCGGTGTCCGAGATTGCCCCGGACACCGACCATGTCCCGTCGGTCAGTGCCGGGAGATCGCACGACGAGGCAGCCGGCACCGTGTAGCTGCACGACAGCGATGTCGAGCCGTTCGTGGCGGTGAGGGTCACCCTGTCAGAGTTTCCGGCGCCCGACACCGACACGGTGGGGGTGGAGTCCGAGGTGATGTCGTCGGTGCTTGATGTGCCGGAATCCGACGACGCCGCAAGATCGGGTGCACCCGGGGAGGCGGGCCCGCTTCCGTCGACAGTCATCGACAACGCGGCACCGGCCGTCGACTGGTTGCCGGCGGGGTCACGCAGTGTCGCACTCACGGTCCAGCTGCCGTCGGTCAGTGCGGGAAGATCGCACGACGTCGCCGGCAGAACATACGAGCAACTCACCGACGTCGCACCGTTCGAGGCCGTGAACGTCATCGTGTCCCCGTTCGACCCGCCCGAGCCCTCCATCGTCGGGGTGGTGTCCGAGGTGATGTTGTCCGTGGACGACGTCCCGGTGTCCGACGCGGCCGCCAGCTCGGGTGCACCCGGCGCCGCAGGAGCCGAGGTGTCGACGGTCATCGACAGTGCTGACCCCGCCGACGCCTGGCTCCCCGCCGCATCCGTCACCCTCGCCGTCACCGACCACGTGCCGTCGGTGAGGGTCGG
>JBJTFB010000145.1:0-14210 GCA_046093205.1 Acidimicrobiales bacterium | reverse complement strand
TCCATCGCGACGTTCCCGGCGAAGATCAGCAGGTCGGCCCAGGAGATCTTCTTGCCGTACTTCTGCTTGATCGGCCACAGCAGGCGCCGGGCCTTGTCGAGGTTGCCGTTGTCGGGCCAGCTGTTCTGCGGGGCGAAGCGGTGCATGCCCTCGCCTGCGCCGCCACGGCCGTCCTGGATGCGGTAGGTGCCGGCGGCGTGCCACGACATGCGGATGAAGAACGGGCCGTAGTGGCCGTAGTCGGCGGGCCACCAGTCCTGTGAGTCGGTCATCAGCGCGGTGAGGTCCTTCACCACTGCGTCGAGGTTCAGCTTCTTGAACTCCTCGGCGTAGTCGTAGTCGTCGTCCATCGGGTCGCCGACGGCGGGGTTGTTGTGCAGAACCTTCAGGTTCAGCTGGTTCGGCCACCAGTCGATGTTCCCGGTGCCGACTGCCGGTGCGGTCATGGCGCCCGTCACCGGGCACTTGCTCACATCAGTCATGTTGTTGTCTCCTTGTGTGTGGGGTGTGTTCCTGTGGGTTGGTCAGTGGTTGTGTGTCGCGGTTGCCCGTGACGTCTGGTCAGTGACCGATGCGCCGGTCTGCCCCTGGCAGTCCGGGCAACGGCCCCAATATGCGACTTCTGCCTCGTCGATCTGGAAGTCCATGTCGTCGGCTGCGGTGAGACACGGCGTGTAGCCCACGGCGCAGTCGACGTCGACCACCTTTGCGCAGCCCCGACAGATGAGGTGGTGGTGGTTGTCGTTCACTCTGTCCTCGTAGAGGGCGGGTGACCCAATCGGCTGGATGCGCCGGATGAGTCCCTTCTCCGTGAGAAGCGTGAGCGTGTCGTACACGGCCTGGCGCGAGATGGCACCGATCCGGCTTCGGGCCTCCTCGAGAGCCCTGTCGGCCGTGATGTGGGGGTGTTCGCCGACCACACGCAGCACGGCCAGGCGCTGGGCGGTGACGTTGACGCCATGCATGCGCAGTGTCTCTTCGGCGGTGGCATCCAACACGGCGCGAACCATAACTGCAGAGTCTGTACTGAGTCCAGTTTCGGCGGTGTGACGAAAGTCCTCGCCGGGGTGGGTTCGGTCGGCCGGTGCCCGGGGTGGGGATCGAACCCACAAGGTGTTGCCACCCGGGGGGTTTAAGCCCCCTGCGTCTGCCAGTTCCGCCACCCGGGCAGGGTGTGCAAGGTCAGGCTACGCGCGAGTCGGGCACCCGTCGCGGGCGACCCGGGGAACTGTCGGCGACGCCGATGGTGAACTGCAGCATCGAGCGCCACAGCAGCGTGCGTACACGGTCGGCCTCAGGTGGCTCGAGCCGGTTCACGACGATGACACCCTCGATCATGTCGCCGAGGATGGCGGTGAGGGGACGGTCGGCGATGCGCACGGCCACCACTCCCCCCGTGCCGCCGCGACCCCGGCGCACGGTCCGGTCGAGACCCACGATGCGTGGCGGAGAACGAAAACCGGGGGTGGCAAGGCCCAGTTCGTTGGCCCGTTCGGCGAGAACAAGGGCCGCCGAGGTGAAAGTGGTGGTGCCCGCTGTCCGCATGCAGGCATGGTGCCAGGAGGGTGTGACAGACCGTCCTTCTATGGTGGCCCCGATGGCAGGCAACGACGACACCGGGGACGGCCTGAACCCGGTGCAGCACGAGGTGCTCGCTGCCCTTCGCGTGCCCGACGACTGGGTCCCGCTCGAGGGGGCCGTCGTCGCGCGCACAGAGCAGCTGCTCGTCGACGAACTCGGCGCCGTCAGCGACCGTTTCACGAAGGAGGATCCACTGTGGATCAGCAAGCACGCGCTCACCACCGTGCACGGGTGCGAACTGCATTTCCTCGAGCAGGCGAAGGAACCGTTCGCCTGGAACGTGAACACGGTGCGCGGCACGCTCGTGCACAAGGCGGTCGAGCTGCTGCTCAACTGGCGCGGCCCGGTGACACCGGCCGACCTCGTCGACGAGGCCATCCTTGCCATCGCCCAGAACCCGCGCGAGAAGGCAAGTGATTTCCTCGACCAGTTGCCCGCCGCCGACATGGCGCAGTTGCGCGGGGCGGTGCTCGGTGCGGTCACCAATTTCGTCGACACCTTCCCTCCACTGAAGCGGCAGTGGAGACCCCTCGTGGAGTACCCCGCCTACTACTCGCTGTTCTCGGATTCCGTGGTGTTCAGCTCGCGGATGGACCTCGTGATCGGTGCGCCCGGCCGCCGGGTGATTGTCGACCTCAAGACGGGCCGTCTCACCCCCACCCACCGCGACGACCTGCGCTTCTATGCGCTGGTCGAGACATTGAAGTCACGACAGGCACCGCGGCTCGTCGCCTCGTTCTCGCTCGATGCATCCCGCCTCGACGAGGAAGCGGTCACGGAGGACGTCCTCGCCGCAGCCGTGCGCCGCACGGCGCGCGGTGCCGTGGCGATCGCCGAGTTGCGCGCCGGCGAACGCGAGCCGTCGGTGCGTCCCGGCCCGCAGTGCAGGTGGTGCCCCGTTGCCGACACGTGCGAGGAGGGAGCGCGGCACCTGCGGGCGCTCGCAGGCGACGACGACTGAACCCGGTCGCTCAGTCTCCGGCAGGAACGTGGGGCGTCATCACCGCGAACGGGACCCCGAGGCCGACAGCCGCGCGCACCGTGGAGATGCGTCGACCGGGCTGCACTGCGGTCTTCGGCGGCGACATCACGTCGGGCCCCAACCATGCCGTGAGCGCGTCGATGTCCGCGACGCTCAGCACCATCCCCCACAGCCGTGCCCCCGGTTCGGTGACATGCGGTCCCGACACGATCTCGATCACGCAGTTGTCGAGCATGTGGAACCACTGGGTCACCCCGCGGCCTGCATCCCTCACGCGCCGCAGCCCGAGTCCGAGCGCAGCATCGAATGCCGCACTGGTGCGCTCGCCGTCGTCGGTGTTCACCACCACGTGGTCGAGCCGGACGCCCACCGTGGGTCCGATGGGTGAGTCCCCGACGGGTTTGGCGTGCTCGGTCACGAGATGCGTCATGATGCCGTCAACGTCGATGGTGACCTGCCTGTCGGCGGAGAGTGTCCACGAGGCGAGACCTGGTGCGCCGTCCTCCACGTGGAACTCGACATCAGAGAGACGGGCCACCCCGCCCTTGAAGGAAAGACCGATGTTCTCCCACGGCCCGCGCGCACCGCGTGCGGTGAGCCGGACCAGACGTGTCACGGGAATGGAAAGGGTCAGCCCCGGCCCATGTTCGGGCGCTTGCCGTGGTTCGCCTTGGAGCGACGCATCCGGGCCTTGCGCTTCTTGGTCTTCTTCGACATAGGAATGTGAGGCTATCGGCGGGCCACGCCCGGCCCACGGGCCGTGCAACTTCAGGCCCGGCGCCAGCGCCTCTTTCCGTCGGCGTGCCGACGGCCCCTGGAGTCCTTTATGGAGCACACGTACCTGCGACCCTTCAGCGTCGCGGTGGCGCCGGCGGTGGCGCAGACACCTCCGGGGACGACGCGCACCGACGGGACGCGAGGTGCGGTGGAGGTGGTGGCACCCGATGACCCCTGACCCCTGGGCTCGGTGGTTCCGGTCTTGGGGGGCACGGACGTGGAGGCCCGCGGCACCGAGGTGGTGACGGCCGGCGAGGTGGTGGGGACCGAGGGGCTCTGGCCCCAGGCGTGGATCGTGACGGCGGAGCACTCCCCCTCGAAGCGCTTGCGGATGAAACCGTGCTCGCTTGAATCCATCGAGAGCTTCCAGTGGCTCTTCACCGCGACCCAGTTGGCGAGGTACTCGCACGTGTACGCGGTGCGCGTGGGCATCCACTGCGAGGGGTCCCTGTCGGCCTTCGAACGGTTCGACGAGGCCGACACCGCGATCAACGCGCGGGGGTCGGTGAGGTCGTTCGCGAAGGACTCTCGCTGCGCGGAGGTCCACGACCATGCGCCGGAGTCCCATGCCTCCTTCAGCGCGACCACGTGGTCGATGTCGAAGGTGGACGGGGCGGTGGTGGTGACACCGTCGTACGCGGACCACCAGTCGCCCTCCACCACCTTGCAGCCGTACGCATCGACCTGCGGCTTCGAGGTGCTCTCGGCAATCAGAACCTCCTCGCGCGTGTCGCACGAATCACCGTCGGCGTCGACCCAGTGCTTGAACAACGAGCGTGAGTAACTCCCGTCGTCGGGACGTTCGTTCTCGAGGGTGATTCCGGACAGCACCGAGAGACCTGCCGGATCCCCGCCGGCACGCGGGTGAACGGTGCCGGATGCGGGCGCGGCATGGACGGTGACGAACGAGAGGGCAAGCGCCGGGATCACCATCGACACGGCCTGCAGCCGGTTGCACTCCATGGAGACCTGTCTAGCGTGAATCACCGGGGCGCATCCAGCGATTGCCCCACGCTTCGAGCGCCTCGAGCACCGGATGGAGGTCGTGGCCCATCTCCGTGAGTCGGTACTCGTTGCGCGCAGGGCGCACGCTGTAGGGCACGCGCTCGAGCACGCCGGCATCGACGAGCGTGTTCAACCTGTCGGTGAGGATGTTGCGCGCGATGCCGAGCCGCGACTGGATCGCGTCGAAGCGTGTCTCGCCGAGAAGCACGCAGTGCACGACGAGCGGAGTCCACCACTCACCGACAACATCGAGGGCCGCGGCGACCCCGTTGTCGATGTGCGCGAGCCCCGTCCTCTTCACGGCTGCGAAGACTAGGAGGCGGGTGTGTCGGGACCGCGCTGTCCGGTCAGTCTTGTGTTGCTACCGCAGTCGGTTCGGGGAGTTCCACGAAGATGCACTCCCCGGGGCACACATCGGCTGCCTCGACGACGGCCTGCATCCGGCGGGGCTCCACGTGCGCCAGGGATTGTGCCCCTCCCGGGTCGTTCAGCACCGTGCCGTTCTCCACCACGTACGCAATGCCGTCCTCGAGCAGGGTGAACACCTCGGGGCAGTGGTCCATGCACAGGCCATCGCCTGTGCATAGGTCCTGGTCGATCCACACGCGCACGGCGGCGACGGTACCTGCGGGCGCGACCGCTGCGCTCACCTAGCCTCCGTGATTGATGACTCCCCCTCCCTCAGGCCCTCCCGTTGCACCCCGCTCGCCCCATGTGTGGCACCGGCCGACCGGCGACGAGACGGACGACTGGGCCTGGCTCGCCGACCGCAACGACCCGCGCACGGTGCCCTATCTCGAGGAGGAGAACGCGTGGTCCGAGGCCTGGTTCGCGCCCCACGCCGGACTCACCGACGAACTGTTCGCAGAGATCAGGTCACGCGTGAAGGAGGACGACGATTCCGTTCCCGTACTGAGCGATGGCTGGTGGTACGGCTCGCACACCGAGACCGGACGCGCGTACGCGGTGCACACCCGCGGGCCGTCGACCGCTGCGGTCCGTGACACGGTGCTGCTGGACGAGAACGCAGAGGCCGAGGGCCACGGCTACTTCTCGGTGAACGTGTTCGACGTGTCGAATGACGGCACGCTTCTCGCGTGGTCCGCCGACACCGACGGCAGCGAACTGCACACGCTGCGTTTCCGGCGCATAGCCGACGGAGCAGGAATCGACGTGGAGATCACCGGCACGGCATGGGGAGGATCTGCGTGGTCATCCGGTGACACACATTTCTTCTACGTGGTGCCGGACGAAGCGATGCGGCCGTGGCGCGTGATGCGCCACGCCATGGGTACCCCCGCGGCCGACGACGTCGTGGTGTTCGAGGAGCCCGATGAGCGGTTCTACGTGGGGGTGGGCCTCACGAGGTCGCGCGAGTGGATCGTGATCGACACTGCGAGCCGCACGTCAACCGAGGTGCTCCTGCTTCCCGCCCGCGAACCTCTCGCCACCCCGCGCACGGTGCGGCCGCGCGCCGAAGGTGTCGAGTACTCGGTCGACCACTGGGGGGACTGCTTCCTCGTGCTGCACAACGAGGATGCAGAGGACTTCCGCATCGACATCGCCGACGGGAACGACCCCTCGGTGTGGCGACCGTTCGTGGCCCACGAACCGGGTGCCCGCATCACCCGCGTGGACTGCTTCCGGCACTTTGCCGTGATGCAACGTTGGGAGCGGGGCCAGCAGACGGTCTCCGTGCTCGACAGGGACGGGACGGTTCTCGGTCTGCACGTGATGGACGCTCCCCACGAGCTCGAGCTCGACTCCAACCCGGAGTGGGACACCGCAGAGGTACGCGTGTCGTACCAGTCGCTCGCGGTGCCGCCCACCGTCGCGGCGTTCGCGGTGAACGACGGCCGGGTGGACGCGGGGACGCTGACCGTTCTCAAGCAGACTGAGGTGCCGAACGCCCGGCTCGCCGACTATGTCTCTCGGAGGGAATGGGCACGTGCGGATGACGGCACACCCGTGCCCGTCGACATCGTGCACCGCGCCGGCACGGCCCTCGACGGCACCGCACCGTGCCTTCTGTACGCATACGGCAGCTACGAGGCATCCATGGCACCGTGGTTCTCCGCCGCACGACTGTCGCTGCTCGACCGCGGCTGGGTGTGGGCCCTGGCGCACCCGCGCGGCGGAGGCGAGATGGGCCGCCGCTGGTACACAGAGGGAAGGCTGCTGAACAAGCGCAACACCTTCACCGACACGCTCGCGTGCGCGGCACATCTCGGCTCGGGGATCGTCGACCCCGGCCGCATCGCGGTGCGCGGCGGGAGTGCGGGCGGCCTTCTCGTGGGGGCGTGCATCACTATCGACCCGGCGATGTTCCGGGCAGCGGTGGCCGAGGTGCCGTTCGTCGACGTGGTCACCACGATGTCGGACCCGTCGCTGCCGCTCACCGTGACCGAGTGGGAGGAGTGGGGCGACCCCCGCAGCGAACCCTGGGCCACCTACATGCGCTCGTACTCCCCCTACGACAACACGCGTGACGTGCCCTACCCCGACCTCTACGTGACGGCCGGCATCAACGACCCGCGGGTGAGCTACCACGAACCGGCGAAGTGGGCGGCACGGTTGCGTGCCGTGTCGCCCGGCACCACGGTGGTGTTCAAGTGCGAGATGGGAGCGGGACACGGCGGGCCGTCGGGCCGCTACGACCGGTGGCGCGACGAGGCCCGGACACTCACGTTCCTGCTCCGCACGGTGCAATGACCCGCATCGGCAGGCCGCTCCCCGTCAGCGCAGCGCAGCCGAGGCGACGAGCGCGGAAATCATCAGCAGGTTGCGCGCGACGTCACGTCCCGACGGTGGTCGCGCGGCCCTGGCCCCGAAACATGCGCACGGGACGGTGCTGCCGGTGGCGACCTGCACGGCGAGGAACGCGGTGAACACGAGCAGCAGCACGGTGGCGGCACCGAGAGTCACCGGCACCGGCCTCGTCACCACGAGCGCGGACCCGAGGAGCACCTCGATGACCGGGACAACCGTGGCCACCGACCGCGGAAGAGCCTGCGCCCGTGCCGCCGCGTGCCACGACCGCATGTCGGTGACCTTGTTCGCGCCCGCCCATGCGAAGGCCGCGCCGACCGGTGCGGCCATCAGCCAGGACAGGGTCCGCATCGCAGTCGCGTGCTGTCAGCCGGCCGCGACGGCCCGGGTGACCTTGCCGCGGTAGAAGGCCATCGCGTCACCTGCGTCGTCGATGTGGTCGAGTGACTCCACCCTTCCCACGACGAAGAGATGGTCCCCCACCACTGACTCCGACTCCACCGTGCAGTCGATCGTGGCGATGCAACCCGCGAGTTTGGGCATGCCGCCGGGTGAGGCCGACCACTCGATGCCGGCGAAGCGGTCGTCGGACTCGCGCGCGAAACGCCAGCACAGCTCGTCCTGGCCGTGCGCGAGCACGTTCACGCAGAAGCGGCCGGCCGGCGAGATTGCCCTCCACGAACCCGAGTTCACACCGGGGAGGAAACCGACGAGCGGTGGGTCGAGCGACACCGACACGAACGAGCCGATCGTGATGCCCTGTGGCACTCCGTTCGTGTCGAGCCCCGTCACCACCACGACGGACGTGGGCACGTGCCCGAGCACCGCGCGGAACCTTGCAGAGTCGAAGTCGCTTGCCACGCGACCACAGTAGACGCGGCAGGGTCAGATGCTGACGACGAGACCTTCGCGTGCCGGGAACACCTCCACCGTGCTCGGCGTGCACGCTGCCCGCGCGTCGAGCTCGTCGTCCGTGCGGACGGGGTCATGGTGGAAGAGCGCGAGACGCCTGGCCCGGCAGGACATGGCGACCCCCATCGCAAACTCCTGTGTGCAGTGCCCGAAGTAGTACTTCTCGGCGAACTCGGCGGGCGTGTACTGGGAATCGTGGATCAGAAGGTCGACCCCGTCGGCGAGCTCGCGGACGGCATCGGGCACGACCAGCGAGCCGTCGTAGGGCTGCTGGTGGTCGGAGATGTAGGCAACCGACGAACCGCCGAACTCGAGCCGGTAACCGAGGGTGGGGCCCACATGCGGCACGAAGCGCGACATGACGCGGATGCCGCCCACGCTGAACACGTTGTCACCGAGGTCGTGGAAACGGACCGTGCCCGAGTAGAGGTCGAGTCCCACCGGGAACTGCGGTGGCGAGATGATCCGGTCGAAGGCTTCCTTCACCGTGCGGCGGCGTCCCTGACGCGGCGCATACACGTCGAGCTCGTTTCCCTCCTCGAGGATCGGCTGGAAGAACGGCAGACCCTGCACGTGGTCCCAGTGGAGATGCGTCACGAGTGCGGTACCGCGGAAGGGACGCCCGGTGAGGAGGTTGCCCAGGTACCGCACACCCGTGCCGAGGTCGAGGATGACGAGGGTTCCGTCGGCCGCACGCACCGACACGCATGCGGTGTTGCCGCCGTAGCGCGCCGTCTCCGGGCCGTGGCACGGCGTGGAACCGCGCACGCCATGGAACGTGACCTCGAGATTCGTGACCCCCACGACGGTCACGCTACGCACCGTGTCCTTCGGCGGACAGGGGCGAGCGGGGTGACGCTTGTCGCAACGTTCGGGCTACCGTCGGAACATGAGCATCACCACCTCCACCGTCAGCGCGAACGGTGTCGACTTCACCCTCCTCGAGTGCGGCTCCGGCCCGCTCGCACTGTGCCTCCACGGCTTTCCCGACAGTGCCCATTCCTGGCGACACCTGTTGCCCGCGCTTGCCGGGGCCGGCTACCGGGCCGTCGCCCCGTTCATGCGCGGCTATGCCCCCACGAGCGTGCCCGCCGACGGTCTGTTCCAGACAGGAGCCCTGTCGGCCGACGCAAACGCGCTGCACGAGGTTCTCGGCGGTGGCGACGACGCCGTACTGATCGGCCACGACTGGGGAGCGCCGGCCGTGTACGGCGCCGCCGCGAGTGAGCCAGGACGCTGGAGCAAGGTGGTGGGAATGGCGGTGCCGCCCGGCGGCGCGATGGGAGCCGCCTTCGTCACGAACACCGACCAGCTGAAGCGCAGCTGGTACATGTTCTTCTTCCAGCACCCGCTCAGCGACATTGTTGTTCCCTCGAACGACCTCGCCTTCATCGACATGATCTGGAACGACTGGTCGCCGGGTCATCCCGCCGACGACGACGTGGAGAACGTGAAGAAGTGCCTCCGGGCTCCGGAGAACATGGCGGCAGCGCTCGGTTACTACCGCGCCACACTCGGACAGGGAAAGCGCAGCGACGCGTACGACGCGATCCAGGCAGCCGGCTCGGGTGAGCTCTCCCAGCCCACCCTCTACCTCCACGGCCGCAACGACGGTTGCATCGGTGCCGAGGTCGCAGAGTCGGCTCGTGCAATGTGCCCGTGGGCCAGGGTGGAGATCGTGGACAGCGCGGGCCACTTCCTGCAGCTCGAGCAGCCGGCACGCGTGAACGAACTCATCACGGGTTTCCTCGCCTGACGCGGCGGGCCGTTCCGCGGCCGGGTCTCACGGAAGTCTGACGATCATCCCGTCGTCGACGGCGAGACCCTCGGCCACCAGAGCATCGAGCAGACCGTGCGCCCTGTCGGGGTCCCCGGCGAGCTCCATCGCATCGACGAGATGCCCGCGAGAGCGCGGGCCGTCGACCAGCGCACGCATCGCACGTCCCCGCGCCTGACGGTCGGACCCCTCGAAGCGGGCCTGCGGTCTGCTGGCAGCGGCCGAGCCGGGTGCGGGGTCGGGAACACCCGCATCGCCGGCCCACGCGCACTCCGCGGCGAGCGGGCAGTCCCCGCACGACGGGTTGCGGGCCGAACAGCGCGTCGCACCGAAATCCATCAGGACCTGGTTCCACTCCCAGGCGAGCCCCTGCGGCACGAGGCTGTCTGCGCGTTGCTGCAGCTCTCGGGCGGTCATCGAACGGCCGTCCAGCCGGGAGAGAACCCTCGACACGTTCGTGTCGACCACCGCGGCATCCGCAGTGCGGGTGAAGGCGAGCACCGCGCGGGCCGTGTACTGACCGATGCCCGGCAGTGCCAGCAGGCCATCAAGGCTTCGCGGCAGGTCACCCTCCCACTGCTCCGTGATGACCACCGCGGCGGCGTGCAGGTTGCGGCAGCGACGCGGGTAGCCGAGCCCCTGCCACAGTGCGAGCGCCTCGCCGAGAGGCGCCGCGGCAAGTGCGGCCGGCGTCGGGAACCGCTCCACGAAGGCGTCGTAGCGCTGGAGCACCCTCGCCACGGACGTCTGCTGCAGCATCACCTCGGACACGAGCACGCGCCAGTGGTCGAGCGTGCGTCTCCACGGGAGGTCCCTCAGTTCCGCACCGCCGGTGGCGAGCAGGCCCGCGACGATCCTGCCGTCGCGGCCGGTGGTGCCGGTGCTCAGTCGGCCCACACGTCCTGTCCGTCGTAGGGACGGCGGCGTCCCGGCGCGAACTCGCGCTTCCACACCATCACCCGGCGACGGAAGTAGCAGACCTCCTTGCCGTCCTGGTTGAACCCCTTGGTCTCCACGGTGACGACGCCACGGTCATTGCGCGACTTGCTCTCCTGCACCTCGAGCACGCGCGTCTCGGCGTGGATGGTGTCCCCGTGGAACGTGGGGAACTTGTGCTGGAGCGTCTCCACCTCGAGGTTCGCGATCGCCGCACCGCTGACGTCGGGCACGCTCATGCCGAGCACCAATGAGTACACGAGGTTGCCGACGACAACGTTGCGGCCCTGCACGCTCTCCTTCGCGAACCAGTCGTTCGTGTGGAGAGGGTGGTGGTTCATCGTGATCATGCAGAACAGATGGTCGTCGTACTCGGTGATGGTCTTGCCCGGCCAGTGGCGGTACACGTCGCCCGGGACGAAATCCTCGAGGCACCTGCCGAACGGTCGCTCATGTGTCGTCATGGGGCCGACGCTAATCGGGCTTCGCCTGGCCACCCGTATCGTCGTTGTACTCGAGGTCGCCGGGCTCGAACGTGGGCATGCGGAACTGCCCGGTGCGGTCACGCGGCGCGTAGCGCTCCACCCAGTCGGCGGTGGTCAGTCCTCGTGCGGCCTGTTTCGAGGCGACCGCCTTGAGTGCGCTCAACTTGTGCGCGCGGTCGATCGAGAACGGCCCGACCCGCAGCGACAGGTAGCTCAGCCAACCGACGAGGATCGGCAACCAGTACTGGGCGATGCGGTAGGAGAGCACGCCGACCGCAGCCGTGGAGCCGGCGAGTCCGAAACCGGTGAGCGAGGGGATGTAGACACCCTCCACGATGCCGAGACCGCCCGGCGTGATGGGGATCACCGACAGCACGTTGGCGAGACCGAACGACACAACCAGCGCGTCGATACTCAGGTTGCCACCGAATGCGCGCAGGAAGATCCACAGTGACGCAGCGTCCAGCAGCCAGTTGGCCGTGGCCCACCCGACCACGCGCACGAGCATCCCGCGGTCCTGTGCCAGCCCCTCGATGCGCCCACCGAGATGCTCGAGAACGTCGGCAGCGTGGTTCTCGTCCATTCGCAGGCGGCGCGCGACACTCCGCACCAGGCGTTCGGCCCGGCCCTGACCCTCGACAAGGCCGAACACCACGAACCCGGCGAATGCCATGAGAATCACACCGACGATGGCCGCCGAGCCGTACACGGCGTTCACTCCCCTGCCAGGGATTGACACGATGAGACCGAACCACCGTATGAGGTTCAGCACGACTGCCGAGCCGATGCCTGCGGTGGCAAGGGCGAATGCAGCGTCCGGGCCCTCCACCTTGCTCATGGTCAGCAACCGGTAGCCGAGCGCGGTGCTCGCCGCGCTGCCCCCGGGCATGATGTTGCCGAGCGCCTTGGTGCTCAGTTGTATTCGGAACAGGCGCGGCAGCGGGATGTGGTTGCCCTGTTCGCCGAGCGCGGCACGGGTGAGCAGGGAGTAGCAGAACAGCGACACGGCCTGCAGGCCGACCCCGACGACGAGAAGGTTCGGCTCGATGCGGTTGAGGTCGCCGGCCGCATCACGCAGTTTCGGAAGCAGGGGCAACACGAACAGGTACACCACGAGGGCAGCCACCACCCAGTAGACGGTGCGCCCGAGCCCGGATTTGCGTCTCGGTTCGTCGGCGACGTCGAGGTCAGTCATCCCCACCACTCTTGCCGCCGGCGCCGCACACCACGGGGAATGCGCGCACGAGTCCCACGAGGGCCGTGCGCAGCGCGGGGCCCAACTCGGCATCGGTTTTTCCCAGCCGCACGAGGACGAGGTCACGGTCCGGAACCACCCACACGTTCTGGCCCTCGTAGCCGAACGCTGCCATCGACCCGGGCAGGCGCGGCTCGAGCCACCAGTGCGCGCCGTAGCCCACCCCGTTCTCGGGGTCGGTTGCCGTCCACGTGCGGCCGTGCTCCACCCATCCGGCGGGGAGTACCCGCGACCCGTCCCACATGCCGTCGTTCGCGTACAACCAACCGAAGCGGGCGAAGTCGCGTGCCGTCGCGTACACGAACGACGAACCGACGAAGTTGCCCGACCGGTCGAACTTCGGCGTGGCCGACGTCATGCCGAGCGGTCCGAACAAGCGTGTGCGCATGAAGCCGTCCATCACCGCGTTCGAGGGTGGCACCTCGCCGAGCGCCCGCGACAGGACGCGTGTCACCAGGTTCGTGGTGCCCGAGGAGTACATGTACGCGGTGCCGGGCGGGTGCAACAACGGCTTCGATGCCGCGAAGGCGGCGTGGTCGTCGTGTCCACCCTTCCCGTCGCTGCCGAACAGCATCTCGATCACGTCGGAGACCGAGCCGTCCACGTAGTCCTCGTTCCATGCCAGACCGCTGCTCATGTTCAGCAGGTGCTGCAGGGTGATCCCCGAGCGCGCATCGCTCCCCCACTCCGGGAACAGGTCGCGTTCAGCGGTCGACAGCACACCGTCCCCCACGGCAACTCCGACCAGGGCGTGGGTGATCGACTTCGCGACCGACCACGAGATGAGGGTCGTGCCGGGGCCGGCACCGCCGCCGTAGTGCTCCAGCACGACCCTGCCGTCGTGCACCACCAGGAGCGCGAGGGTCGTACCGAACTCCTCCGGGGACCCGAGCAGGGTCGTCGACAGGGTCTCCACAGCCCGGGTGTCGGTGCCGGGCGGGAGCGACCCGGTGCTCCAGTCCGCCCCCGGGTATCGGTGCAGGGCCACGCACGAACCTTAGGCGTGACGGATGACTGGCGTCGCCCGGGTCGTCGGTTGTGCCGACGGGACAACCGCATCACTAGCGTTCGGGGCCATGAGTTCGTCCCCCGACATCCAGACGGCCGCATCGGTCATCGCCACCGCCCGCTCCATGGTGGACACCGCCGTGAACACGCTCATTGCCGCGGGCGGACCCGATGCGAACCAGACGCTCGCCTATGACCTCGCGCACGTCGCCGCGGCGGTGGAGACCGCGAGCTCGCTGCTCGACTACGGCAACAAGGGGCAACTTGAGTCCGACATCACGTGCGCGTTCGCCGCCGACATGGTGCATGACCTCGTCTCCCGTCTCATCGGTCGCGAGCAGCTGTGGGGCGTCGACCCGTCGCAGCTGTCATCGGCCCATGCGTTCGTGCAGAAGTACCGTGACCCCGCCTTCCTCATGGCGCTCCACGACCAGCAGGGTCCGCGTCACCTCGCGCAGGATTTCGAGATGGTGCAGGACACCTTCCGCTCGTATGCGACCAAGGAGGTCGCACCACGCGCCGAGCACGTCCACCGGCACAACGCCGACGTCCCGGAGGAGATCATCTCCGGTCTCGCCGAGATCGGGGCGTTCGGTCTCAGCGTTCCGGTGGAGTACGAAGGATTCAGCGAGGGCGGAGAGGGCGAGTACATGGCCTCTGTCATCGCCACCGAGGAACTGTCGAGGGCATCGCTCGGAATCGGTGGTTCGCTGATCACACGAC
>JBJTFB010000144.1:0-3366 GCA_046093205.1 Acidimicrobiales bacterium | reverse complement strand
GGAGAGCTTCGAGGGCGTCACCGTGGTCAAGGCATTCGGTGCCGAGGAGCGCGAGACCGAGAGGCTGTCCGCCATCACGGGGGCCCTGCGGGATGCACGCGTGAAGGCGATGCGTGTGCGCGCGACGTTCGAGATGCTGCTCGATACCTTCCCGTCGCTCGCCAACCTCGCGGTTCTGTGCCTCGGCGCGGTCCGGGTGCGTGACGGGCACATGTCGGTGGGTGACCTCGCCGCGTGCATGTACCTGTTCACGCTGCTCGTGATCCCGCTGCGGCTCATCGGCTACGTCTTCTCCGAACTGCCGCACTCGGCAGCGGGGATGAACCGTGTGCGGGAGATAGTGGAAGAGCCCGTCCTCGACGACCCGTCGCGGTCGTTGGGGTTGTGCGCACCCGGCGTGGCACTCGAGATGCGGGGTGTGAGTGCGCACCACATCGCCGAGGTGGGCGTGCTCAGGAATGTCGACCTCGTGGTTCCGGCGGGGAACGTCGTCGCGCTCGTCGGACCGACGGGCTGCGGGAAGACCACTCTTCTCGAGACCGTGGCGGGGCTCATCGCCGTGTCGTCGGGCTCCGTCGCCGTTCACCCCGCAGGCGTGTCCCTCGTCTTCCAGGAGGCATTCGTCTTCTCTGAGTCGGTGAGGTTCAACCTGTGTCTTGGCGAACAGGTGGACGATGCGACCCTGCGCGAGGCGCTCCTCGTTGCCGATGCCGCGTTCCTTGAGGAACTGGAGAACGGTCTCGACACATCCCTCGGGGAGCGAGGTGTGAGTCTCAGCGGCGGGCAGCGACAGAGACTCGCGCTGGCCCGCGCACTCGTGCGCCGTCCGGGTCTGCTGCTGCTCGATGACACCACATCGGCGCTCGACCCTCCGACGGAGCTGAAGGTTCTGTCCGCGATCAGGGCGAGTGGTCTTGCCCCGAGCGTCCTGATGGTCGCGTCACGGCCGTCGGCGATCGCCACCGCCGACTCGGTTGCGTTCATGTCGGCCTCGGGTTCGGTTGTCCAGGGAGTCCACGGGGAACTCGTGCGAGACATCGCCGAGTACAGGGATTTGATCGAGGCCTTCGAGAACGACAGGACCGGCGGTGACGCCCGATGACGGAGCACGAGCAGCACCGCGGGGCGATCGGTGTCATCGGCCGCAGCGTCGAGATCGCGCCCGCCCTGCGTGAGGGGTTCCTCGCCACTTTCGGCCTTGCGGCCGTCGGTGCCGGCGCGAGGGTGGCGATTCCCGTGCTGCTCCAGCTGGCGGTGGACAACGGGGTGTCGGGTGACGAGGTGAAGGTGGGATACGTGTTCCGCCTCGCGGTGATCGGGGCGCTACTCGTCGCCGTCACGAGCGCGTGCCAACGTGCTGCGGTGGTCAGGCTCGGTCTGCGCTCCGAAGCGGCGCTCTACACGCTGCGGGTGACCTTGTTCTCGCACATCCACCGCCTGAGCCTTGCGGACCACAACGAGGAGAAGCGCGGCGCACTGGTCACGCGCGTCACCAGCGACATCGAGACCCTGCAGCAGTTCTTCAGCTGGGGAGCACTCGCGTTCCTCCTCGACGGCACCCTGATGGTCGTCGTTGCCGCGGTCATGATCGCGTACGACTGGGTGCTGAGCGCAGTGGCACTGCTCATCGCGATGCCGCTCGCCCTCGTGCTGCGCACCGTGCAGAAGCGACTCGTGTCGGCCTGGGCGGAGACGCGCGAGGTGACAGCCGAGGTGAACGGTGCCGTCGGCGAGATGGTCAACGGCTCGGGAACGCTGCACGCGTACGGTGCGTCTGCCATCCCGGCGGGGCGCATCCGCACGCTGATGCGCAGGCGCACGAGGTCCTACGTGCGCGCATCGCTCCTCGGTGCGTTCCTGTTTCCCTCCGGCGAGGTGTTCTCGGTGCTGTGCATCTGCGGGGTCGTGTCGGTGGGCGTCGCGCGGGGGCCGGGATCGGGCCTCACGTCGGGAGCCATGATCGGCTTCATCTTCCTCACGTACAGGTTTCTCGAGCCCGTGGGCGAGTTCACAGAGGTGTTCGACCAGACCCAGAGCGCGGTCGCGAGCCTGCGACGCGTGATGTCGGTGCTCGACACCCCTGTGGGCCCGCCCGAGAACCCGGCTCCCGTGCCGGTTCCGGGGGGGCCGCTCGACATCGATGTCAGACACATGTCGTTCGCGTACCGGTCGCGCATCACCGGCGCCGATGAGGAGACGGTGCTTCACGACGTGACCCTGCATATTCCCGCCGGACAGGTGGTGGCGCTTGTCGGGCGGACCGGGTCGGGCAAGACCACGCTCGGTCGGATTCTCGCCCGCTTTGCGGACCCGGTGAGGGGCACGGTGTGCATCGGGGGAGTCGACATGCGGGACGTGTCGAACGAGGAACTGCGGCGCCGGCTCGTGGTGGTTCCCCAGGAGCCGTTCCTGTTCGACGAGACCATCCTGTACAACCTCCGTTTCGCCACCGACGGGGTCGACGACGGACAGTGTCTCGCCGCCCTGGAGGCACTCGGGCTGGCCGACTGGGTGGACACTCTGCCCGAGGGTCTCGCCACGAGGGTGGGCCAACGAGGGTCGTCCCTGTCGGCGGGGGAGCGCCAGCTCGTCGCGCTCGTCCGTGCCGCTCTCGCCGACCCCGACGTGTTGATACTGGACGAGGCCACGTCGTCGGTGGACGCACTCACCGAGGTCCGCCTCGCGCGTGCGCTGGAGCGTCTCTCGCACGGCAGGACCACCGTGGCAATCGCCCATCGGCTCTCCACTGCCGCCCGGGCCGACCGGGTCGTGGTGCTGGAGGCGGGTCGCGTCGTGGAGGACGGCAGTCACGCGGCACTCGTCGCGAAACAGGGCCTCTATCGGTCGATGTACGACGCGTGGGTGACGGCCACGACAATGGAGGGCGCATGAGGCCCCGCAGTCCCGTCCGAGCGCTGCTCGTCTCTGTGCTCGCTGCGACCCCACTGGTTGCGGGATGCGGAAAGGGCGCGGTCGAGGAACTGTGCAGGGGCCGTGTTTCCGTGGGCGACTGGGTTCTTCAGTTCGGGCAGGGCCTGGCCAACTTCGACGATTCCGCAGCGACCGAACTGGAGGCCGACAGTCTGTCGGTGCTCGACGTGGTTCTCGCGGCGCGCACGGACGATCTCGGCGGTGCAGATGCGGTCGCACTGTCCGACCGGGTGGCGTCCTTCGTTGCGGCGATGAACTCACATGACTGGCTGGTCTCGTCCGCACTTGAGGACCGCAAGGCGCTCGATGCGGCGGATGCGCTCGGGTCGGAGGAAGCCCTCCGGAGCGCGAACGTGGTGGAGGCGGCGGTGATCACCAAGTGCGGCACGGTGCCGACGATCGTGCAGCCGTCAGACACCGCTGAGACACTTCCGT
>JBJTFB010000143.1:0-10114 GCA_046093205.1 Acidimicrobiales bacterium | reverse complement strand
TCCGGGAGCAGGGCCGCAGGGCCGGTCTCGTGGACGTCCACCCGGCCGGATGCATCACCGTCGGACGACTCGGCGCCCGGTTGGCACCGTTCGCGTCGCTTGCTGCCGCCGGTGTGCGCGTGTTCACGGACGACGGGAACGGCGTGCAGGACCCGGTGGTGATGAGGCGCGCGCTCGAGTACGCACGCGACCTCGACATCGTGCTGGCCCAGCACTGCGAGGTGGCGAGCCTGACCGAGGGTGCGGTGATGCACGAGGGAGCCTGCTGCTCGTCGATGGGTGTCCCCGGATGGCCGGCGCTGGCAGAGGAACTGATGGTGCACCGCGACATCGAGCTCGTCCGGTTGACCGGCGCGCGGATGCACTTTCTCCCTCTCTCCACCGCCGGCAGCGTGGAGCTCGTGCGGCGCGCGAAGAACGACGGCCTGCCGGTGACCGCCGAGGTTGCTCCGCACCATCTCGCCCTCACCGAGGATCTGCTGACGGGGTACGACGCCGTGTTCAAGGTGAACCCCCCGTTGAGGACGGTGGCCGACATCGAGGCGCTGAAGGCCGGCGTCGCCGACGGCACTGTCGACGCCCTCGCAACCGACCACGCCCCGCACCCCGGCCGCCTGAAGGAACTGCCTCTCGACCAGGCCCCGCCCGGCATGCTCGGTCTCGAGACCGCACTCGGCGTGCTCGTCACGGCCGCACGCCCCTCACCACAGCGGGTCGTCGAGCTCCTGTCGTGGAATCCCGCGCGCATCGCAGGCGTCGCCGACCGCCACGGAAGGCCCGTCCGGGTGGGAGAACCGGCGAACATCTGCGTGTGGAACGCCGACACCGTGTGGTCGGTGTCCCGTGACGACACTGCGAGCCGCAGCCGCAACAACCCCTACCACGGGATGGAACTGCGCGGGCGGGCCGTGCACACACTGCACGACGGTGTCGTCACCGTCAGAAACGGGGAGGCCCAGAAGTGACTTCAACCATCGTCGAGTCGGCGCTCGTGCTGGAGGACGGCTCCGTCTTCGAGGGTGAGGCAATAGGCCACGTGCCCCCGTCGGGGGTGGCATCGGGTGAGGTCGTGTTCAACACCACCATGACGGGCTACCAGGAGGTGGTCACCGACCCCTCGTATGCGGGTCAGATCATCACGTTCACCACCTCGCACATCGGCAACTACGGGGTGACCCCCGCCGACAACGAGTCGCGCGGCAGTTTTGCGCGCGGAGTCATAGTGCGAGACCTCGCGCGGCGGCGCAGCAACTGGCGCGCCACCGACGACCTCGACTCCTTCCTCACATCGTCCTTGCTGCCCGGCATCGCCGGGATTGATACCCGACGCCTCACGCGTCTCCTGCGTGATGCCGGGTCGTTGCGCGGTGCGTTCGGCACGGCAGGGGAGACGTCCCTCCTCGCTGCGGCACGGGCGGAGCACGGCACATCCGGCGTCGACCTCGTCGCGGAGGTCACCACCGACCGCCCATATGACGTTGCTGGTGGTCGTTTCTCCGTGGTCGCATACGACTTCGGCATCAAGTCGACCATCCTGCGCTGTCTGTCGGACATCGCACGGGTCACGGTGGTTCCGGCGTCGATGCCGGCGTCCGAGGTGCTCGCGTTGTCACCCGACGGTGTGTTCCTCTCGAACGGGCCGGGGGACCCTGGGATGGTGCCTGGTGCGACCGACAACATCCGTGCCATCGTCGAGGCGGGTGTGCCGACGTTCGGGATCTGTCTCGGCCACCAACTTCTCTCGCGGGCGTTCGGTGGTCACACCTACAAGCTGCCGTTCGGCCACCACGGAGGGAACCATCCCGTGCGTGAGATGGCCACGGGAACCGTGGAGATCACGAGCCAGAACCACAACTTCTGCGTCGATGCGGACTCCCTCGCGGGCACCGCCGAGATCACCCACGTGAACTTGAACGACGGCACCAACGAGGGCATGAGACTCCCGGGTCATCGCGCATTCAGCGTGCAGTATCACCCCGAGGCCGGCCCCGGACCCCACGACAGCCGCTACCTGTTCGCACGTTTCGCCGAGATGATGGAGAAGAACTGATGCCCCGCAGGGACGACATCCACAACATCCTCATCATCGGATCGGGACCGATCGTCATCGGTCAGGCGTGCGAGTTCGACTACTCGGGCACGCAGGCCTGCCGGGTGCTCCGCTCCGAGGGCTACCGCGTTGTCCTCGCGAACTCCAATCCCGCCACCATCATGACCGACCCCGACTTTGCCGACCGCACCTATGTCGAGCCGCTCACACCGGAGATCCTCGAGCGGATCATCGTGCGGGAGAGGCCCGACGCAGTGCTGCCGACCCTCGGTGGCCAGACGGGGCTCAACCTCGCCATGGCTCTGTACGAGCGGGGGATCGTCGGCGTGCCCGGCACCCCCGAGCTCATCGGCGCTAACGCCGAGGCGATCGCCACTGCCGAGGACCGCGACAAGTTCAAGCAGGCAATGATCGAGATCGGTCTCAATGTGCCGCGCAGCGGCATCGCGCACTCCATGGAGGAGGCAGAGCGGGTGCTCACCGAGATCGGCCTGCCGGTCATCATCCGCCCCGCGTACATCCTCGGCGGCCGTGGCACCGGCATCGCGAACACGCTCGAGGAGTTCCGGCGGATGGCCGTGAACGGCCTCGACGCCAGCCCGATCCACGAGATCCTCATCGAGACATCGATCGTGGGCTGGAAGGAGTACGAGCTCGAGGTCATGCGTGACCGTCGTGACAACTGCGTGATCATCTGCTCCATCGAGAACCTCGACCCCATGGGGGTGCACACGGGGGACTCCATCACCGTCGCCCCGGCCCAGACGCTGTCCGACCAGGAGTACCAACTGATGCGCGATGCGGCGTTCGCATGCATCAGACGAGTCGGCGTGGAGACCGGCGGCTCGAACGTGCAGTTCGCGTTGAACCCCGAAAACGGCGAGATGGTCGTGATCGAGATGAACCCGCGGGTGTCGCGCTCGTCGGCGCTCGCATCGAAGGCCACCGGCTTCCCGATCGCCAAGATCGCGGCCAAGCTTGCCGTGGGCTACACGCTGGACGAGATCCCGAACGACATCACCCTGAAGACACCCGCGTCGTTCGAACCCACGATCGACTACGTGGTCACGAAGATCCCACGCTGGGCGTTCGAGAAGCTCCCCGGCACTCAGGGGGTGCTGGGCACCCAGATGCAGAGCGTGGGTGAGGCAATGGCCATCGGACGCACGTTCCCCGAGAGCCTGCAGAAGGGTCTCCGGTCACTGGAGCAGGGACGGCTCGGCCTGAACGCCGATCCCGGGGAGGCCGAGTTCGACGGGGTCGACGACGCGTCGCTGCTTGCTGCGGCCGCCATCCCGACACCGAGCCGGATCTTCCAGGTCGGCGAGGCCGTGCGCCGCGGACTGGTGCGCGAGGTGCAGGAAGCCACGCGCATCGACCCCTGGTTCGTCGACCAGATGGCGATGATCGTGGAGGAGCGTCACGCAGTGGAGGGTTCCGACCCTGTGTCGATCACACCGCGACAGTGGCGCCGGCTGAAGCGTCTCGGTTTCTCCGACGGCCAGGTGGCGCATCTCACGGGAAGCAGCGAGGACGCCGTGCGTTCGCTGCGCGAGAGGGCCGGCATCCTGCCCACCTACAAGACCGTCGACACCTGCAGTGCCGAGTTCGAGGCCGACACGCCCTACCACTACTCCACATACGAGGACGAGAACGAGGTGCGCTCATCGGACCGCGAGCGGGTGATCATCCTCGGGTCCGGCCCGAACCGCATCGGCCAGGGCATCGAGTTCGACTACTGCTGCGTGCATGCGAGTTTCGCGCTGCGTGACGCCGGCTACGAGACCGTCATGGTGAACTGCAACCCCGAGACGGTGTCCACCGACTACGACACGTCCGACCGCCTCTACTTCGAACCACTCACCCGCGAGGACGTGTTGAACGTCATCGCCGCCGAGACCGCGGCGGCCGGTGGCAGGCCGCCACGCGTGATCGTGAGCCTGGGCGGACAGACCCCGTTGAAACTGTCGGGCCAGATCCCCGCGGAACTGGTGGCGGGCACCTCGCCGCAGTCGAGTGATCTCGCCGAGGACCGCGTGAAGTGGTACGCCCACTGAAACTAGCTCTCCATCCCGCAGCCCCCGGGCGGCACCGCGGTCACCCCGGAGGAGGCGCGCGCCATCGCGGCACGCGTCGGCTTCCCGGTGCTCGTGCGCCCCAGCTACGTGCTCGGTGGACGGGCGATGCAGATCGTGCATGACAACGCGGCCCTCGACCGTGCCATGGAGGAACTGTCCCGTTTCGGGTCCCTCGGCAGGGAGGGCGGGCTGTCGGCGGAGCGACCGGTGCTCGTCGACCGGTTCCTCGCCGGGGCGACCGAGGTCGACGTTGATGCCATCCGGGATGCCACGGGTGACGTGGTGATCGGCGGTGTCATGGAACACGTGGAGGAGGCCGGCGTGCACTCCGGTGACAGCGCCTGTGCGATACCGCCGCAGACACTGCCGCGATGGGTGGTGGAAGTAATCGAGGCCTACACCCGCGCCATCGCCGACGCACTGGACGTGCGCGGGCTGATCAACGTGCAGTTCGCCGTTGCGGGTACCGCCGTCTACGTGATCGAGGCGAACCCGAGGGCGTCCCGCACGGTGCCGTTCGTCGCGAAGGCAACGGGGGTGCCGCTGGCGAAGGTTGCGAGCCGCGTGATGCTCGGGGCGACACTTGCGGGGCTCCGCGCCGAGGGACTGCTCACCGCACCAGTGGAGGGTGGTCACGTCTCCGTCAAGGAGGCGGTGCTGCCGTTCAACCGGTTCCCGGAGGTGGACACCGCGCTCGGCCCGGAGATGCGCTCCACTGGCGAGGTCATGGGCATCGACCGGACATTCGGTCGGGCGTTCGTGAAGTCACAGGACGCGGCCGGCACGGTCCTGCCCCGGCACGGCACCGTGTTCCTCTCGTTGAACGATGCCGACAAGCCGGCCGGGCTCGTGGTCGCAAAGCGGCTCCGCGAGCTGGGGCTCGGAATCACCGCCACCACCGGCACGGCCGAGTACCTCGCGAAGTTCGGCCAGAAGGTCGACTCCGTGATCGGGAAGGTGTCCGAGATGACCGATGGGTCCAGCATGGAGAACGCGGTCGACCTCATCCGCAAGGGTGCGATCACATTCGTGGTCAACACGCCGCACGGCCGGGGATCGAGAGAGGACGGCGAGGCGATCCGAAAGACCGCGAACGCGAACAGGGTTCCGTCGGTCACCACCGTCGAGGCTGCGCTCGCGGCGGTGAACGGGCTCGCCGAGCAGCGCGAGTCGGAGGTCGAGGTGCGTTCGCTCCAGGAGTACCACGGGAAGGCATGAGCGTGTTCCGCCGCGTCACCCCTGATCTTGGTCCGGTCACCGTGGGTGGCGTCACGATGCGCAACCCCGTCATGACCGCGTCGGGAACGGCGGGCCACGACACCGAGCTCGCCCACCGAATGGACCTGTCCGCGCTCGGGGCGGTGGTGGTGAAGTCACTGCACGTCGGCCCGTGGCCTGGCAACCCCGCGCCGCGGGTGCACGTGGCCGGCAGCGGCATGTTGAACGCTGTCGGGCTCGAGGGCCCAGGTGCAGTTGCGTGGTGCAGCGAATCCCTGCCCCGTCTGGAGGCCACGGGGGCCACGGTGGTGGCAAGCATCTGGGGCCGCAGCGTGGATGAGTACGCCGCCGCAGCACGCGCTTTGTCGCCGGTCGGATCCCGGATCGCCGCCGTTGAGGTCAACCTCTCGTGCCCGAACCTCGAGGGGCGCAACTCGATCTTCGCCCACGACGCCGAACTCTCCGCCCGGGTCGTGGCGTCCGTCTGCAACGAGGTCGGGGTTCCGGTGTGGGCCAAGCTCAGCGCCAACACCGACAGCATCGTCGCCGTGGCGGAGGCGTCGGCGGCGGCCGGCGCATCGGCAGTGACGCTGATCAACACGCTGCTCGGCCTGCAGGTGAACACCTCGACGGCGAGACCCGTGCTCGGGAACGGTGGCGGGGGGCTGTCGGGTCCGCCGATCCATGCTGTCGCGGTGCGGGCGGTGCACGACGTTGCACGGGAGCTCCCGGCACTCGACATCATCGGGGTCGGCGGGGTGTCGAGCGGGGCAGATGCGGTGGAGATGATGATGGTCGGGGCGAAGGCGGTCCAGGTCGGCACCGCGACGTTCGCCCGGCCCGACGCCTGTGTCCGCGTTCTGCGCGAGGCAGCGGCACTGCTCGAGAGACGGGGAGCGGGATCCTGGCACGCGGTCCACAGGCTCGCACTCGCAGGATGAGCAGGCGGCGGACGTCTCGTTACAATTTGCACATGGATTCCTCCGCCTCAGCGCGTTTCACCGTGCAGCGCTGGCGTGACGAGATCGCGAGGGCCGTACGTCTGGCGTCCTCCGGGCCGCTCGCCGTGGTGCTGGCTGATGCCGGTTGCGGTCACTGCTACGTGGTGAAGGCACTCGACGTGCATCCATGCCTCGGCAAGGTGAAGGGACGGCGCCTGCTCGCAACCCTCGGCATCGCACAGTCTTCACGCATGGAGGAGCTCACTGGGCCGCACCGCACAGCGATCGCGGAGGTCTGCGGGTGCGACAATGGATGACACCGCGCGTCGGCCGCTGATCCTCATCGTGTCGGGGCCCGGCGGCGCCGGCAAGGGCACCATCGTGGACGAGATGCTGCGCCGTGACAGCGGACTCTGGCTGAGCCGCAGCTGGACCACGCGGGCGCAACGGCCGGGCGAGCCCGACGACGCCTACGAGTTCGTCTCGCGCGGGGCATTCGAGCAGCGCATCGACGACGGCGGCTTCCTCGAGTGGACCGAGTTCCTCGGCAACCTGTACGGCTCCCCGCTCCCGCCGCCGATGGACACCCACGACATCGTCCTCGAGATAGAGCTGGACGGTGCGCGCCAGGTGAAGTCCCGTCATCCCGAGGCAATCCTCGTGTTCGTGAAACCCCCCTCACGCGAGGAACAGCAGCGGCGCCTTCTCGAGCGCGGTGACAGCGAGGACCATGTGGCCACGCGATTGCGCAAGGCGGAGGAGGAGGAGCGGCTGGGTGATGCCATGGCCGACCTCGTGATCGTGAACGACGATCTCGACCGCGCTGTTTCCCAGCTTCTGGGCGTTCTCGGTGCGGCCCGGGAATCGTCTCGGTAGCCTTTCGGGCGTCCGACAGGAGCCCGAATGTCAGTGCAGCACGATTCCATGATCCATCCAAACTTCGAGAGTCTCCTCGCGGTCGACAGCGTGGAGGGCTCGAAGTTCCAGTTGGTGACGCTTGCCTCGTACCGTGCGCGCCAGATCAACTCCTACTTCACGAACCTAGGACAGGGGTCGGACAAGGCGATCCCTCCGCAGGTGTCCACCACGGCCCGCAAGCCACTCTCGATTGCCTTCGAGGAGATCGCGGCAGAGAAGATCGTGCGTACCGAGCGCCTCGACGAGGCGGAGCTCGAGGCCGAGGCCGACGAGGTCTTCGGGGTGCTCGCGTCCGACGACGTCGACGGCACGGACACCGAATAGGGACGAACACGGTGTCGCCGCTGTCGGGCAGGCGAGTCGTTCTCGGCGTTGCCGGCGGAATCGCCGCGTACAAGGCCGTCGACATCTGTCGGCGAATGGTCGACGCCGGCGCGCACGTGTCGGTGGTGATGACCGAGGATGCCCGTCGATTCGTCGGCGAGGTCACGTTCTCCGCGCTGTCGTCCGGCAAGGTACACAGCTCGCTGTGGGACGACTCCTCTCCCATACCCCACACGCGACTCGGACAGTCGGCCGACCTCATCGTGGTGGCGCCCGCAACAGCACGCGTGATCTCCGCGTACGCCACGGGTTACTCCTCCGACCTGCTCACCGCCACACTCATCGCCACCCGCGCACCCGTGATCGTCTGCCCTGCCATGCACACAGAAATGTGGGAACACGCCTCCGTCCAGGACAACCTGGCGGTTCTCCGTCGTCGTGGCGTCACTGTGGTCGACCCCGAGTCGGGCCGTCTGGCCGGCGGGGACACGGGTACCGGCAGGCTCGCCTCAACGGAGAACGTCATCGCCGCCGCCGAGGCGGTGCTCTCGCGCGGTCACGACATGTCGGGCGCGAAGGTGCTCGTCACGGCGGGCGGCACTCGTGAGCCGATTGATGCGGTGCGGGTGATCGCCAACCGGTCCAGCGGCAAGCAGGGTCATGCCATCGCCGACGAGGCAGCATCACGCGGTGCCGATGTCGTTCTGGTGACCACGTCGGAGATGCCGTCCGACCCTGCGGTGAGGATCGTACGGGTGGAGACGGCCGCAGAGATGAAGTGCGCCGTGGAGGAACACGCCGCGTCCAGTGACGTCATAGTGATGACGGCCGCCGTGGCGGACTTCCGTCCGGTGCGCATCAGTGACGGGAAGTGGAAGAAGGAGAACGGTGCGCCGCGCATCGAGCTGGAGCCGACCCCCGACATCCTCGCCGGGCTCGGGGCCTCCAAGAGACCGGGCCAGGTGTTGGTGGGCTTTGCCGCCGAGACCGACAATGTGGAGGAGAACGCGCGGCGGAAGATGGCCCGCAAGAACCTGGACATCGTGGTGTCGAACGACGTGTCGGCGCCGGGCGCGGGTTTCGGGCACGACACGAACGAAGTGGTCATCCACTTGTCCACAGGGTCCTGCACGCGGGTTCCGCTGAGTGACAAACGCCGTGTGGCAGCGCACGTATTGGATAGCGTTGTGGAGACACGCCGACGGAACTGATCGCCCTGATGGGCCCGTCCCCACGAGACCCAAGGAGCAACAGTGCGCAAGTTCACGTTCACGTCCGAGAGCGTCACCGAGGGCCATCCCGACAAGATGGCCGACCAGGTGTCCGATTCCGTCCTCGACGCCATTCTCGAGAAGGACCCCGATGCCCGCGTGGCATGCGAGACCCTCCTCACCACGGGTCTGTGTGTGGTGTCGGGAGAGATCACCACCGATGCCTATGTCGACATCCCCGCCATCGCCCGCGAGACCATCAACGGAATCGGCTACGACAACGCCGATTTCGGTTTCGACGGCAAGACGTGCGGTGTCATGGTGGCGCTCGATGCGCAGAGTGCCGACATCGCCCAGGGTGTCGACAAGTCCGAGGAGATGCGTTCCGGCAGGAGCGGAGAGGACATCCTGAACAGCCAGGGTGCGGGTGACCAGGGAATGATGTTCGGGTACGCGTGCGACGAGACGCCCGACCTCATGCCCCTGCCCATCTGGCTGGCGCACCGTCTCGCGGAGCGTCTCACCGAGGTCCGCAAGAGCGGCCAGATCCCGTACCTGCGCCCCGACGGCAAGACGCAGGTGTCCTTCGAGTACGAGAACGGCCGTCCGGTGAGGCTCACCACGGTTCTCATCTCCACCCAGCACGGTGAGCACGTCGACCGCGACACCACGATCCGACCCGAGCTCATCGAGGCCGTGATCATGCCGACGATCCCGGCGGAGTTCGCCGGTGACGCCCCTGCGGTGTACGTGAACCCCACCGGCAAGTTCGTGCTCGGTGGACCCCACGCCGACACCGGCCTCACCGGTCGCAAGATCATCGTCGACACGTACGGCGGCATGGGCCGTCACGGTGGTGGCGCGTTCTCCGGCAAGGACCCCTCGAAGGTCGACCGCTCGGCTGCGTATGCGGCCCGCTGGGTGGCCAAGCACGTCGTGGCATCCGGTGCCGCGGCACGGTGCGAGGTGCAGGTGGCCTACGCGATCGGCATGGCCCAGCCCGTCAGCGTTCTCGTAGAGACGTTCGGTACCAACAACGTGAGCGAGGAGTCCATCGAGGCGGCGGTACGCGAGGTGTTCGACCTCCGTCCTGCTGCAATCGTGCGCGACCTCAACCTCAAGCGCGGGATCTACAAGAAGACTGCTGCCTACGGCCACTTCGGGCGGAACCTGCCGGAGTTCACCTGGGAGCAGCTCTCCCGACTGTCCGACTTCAAGTCGGCCGTGAAGCTCTGACAGCTGGCCTCGTCGCCCGGGTTCTCCCCGACGTGTCGGGGGTGGACAAGGTCTTCGACTACATCGTTCCCGAGGGGATGGACGGCGTGCGCGTCGGATCCGTCGTGCGGGTGGTGCTCAACAACCGTCGTGTGGACG
>JBJTFB010000142.1:0-2705 GCA_046093205.1 Acidimicrobiales bacterium | reverse complement strand
CCTCGGTTCGCTCTCGATGTCGGGCGGCGCCGCCGTCACGAAGAAGTCGCCGTCGGCCTCCACGTACCTCGCGGCCGGTGTGCCCGCGAAGTCGAAGGCCGGCATCCCCACCGCCGCGGGCACCGCCGGCATCGTGAAGATGACCGCCTTCGCCAAGCGCAAGGCAGCGTGCTCCAAGGCCAAGACAGGCGTGAAGGGCGCGAGCGCGTTCAACGAGACACCTGTTCTCGGTGCCGACCTCGACGCTGACGGTCTGCCGAACGCCCTCGATGCCGACGACGACGGTGACCAGGTGATCGACGCAGTCGACCCCACCACCACGGCGACCGCCGCGCTGAACCCGTGGGTGGCGCTGCGTTCATCAAACCCGCTCTACAACGCGAACATCACTCCCACCCTCTCCACCACCGACGTGGTGTCGGTGCTCGGGACATCAGGCAACTACAACCTGCAGTTCTTCATCGGCCAGAACAACTTCGTCAGCGGCGACAGGGCCTCCACGCTGAACGCCGTGAAGTACGCATGGGTCGACTGCGGCGCACTCGTGTACTGCGGCGGTGCGGCGCCGACCGCGCGGAACCTGAACACCCACCTCGCCAACAACAACACCGGCGTGGAGTGGAAGTCCTACAACGGTGGCTTCGCTGTGGAGAACTCCTCAAGTCCCGCCACCACCGGTCTCGACACCACTCTCGGCGCCAACCCCTCAGGAACCGGCAATGCGCTGTATCTCATGAACCGCAACAGGGATGGTGACCCGAACAGCGTGTACTGGCTGGCGTCGATGTTCCCGAACCAGGGAGCCGAGACACTCAACACCATGAAGCCCGGTGACGTGTTCACGGTGCGCTACGTGCTCGCCACCGGCGAGGAGAAGAGCATCGTGATGATGCTGAACCCGCACGCCGTCACCGTGCCCGGCCTTGCCACCGTGAACGGTGCCGCCTACGGCGGCGGTGCGCTCACCGCGGACACTGCCGGGAAACTGAAGCTCGAGTTCTTCCGCCCGCAGCGTCTCGCCACCACCGGTGAGGCCGGCACGTTCAAGGACATGGGCGGCCTGCGCTACGGCATGATCTACATGCCGCCGCCCGGGCCCGGTTCCATGGACACCCCGTGCGCCGCCGGTGCGTACTCCGACAACTCCGGCTTCAACATCGCCACCGGCACCGACATGGCCGAGCGTCTCTGGCCGATGACCGACAAGCAGACCGTCGACTCCGACTCCGGCACCGGTGCGGCCAAGCTCACCTTCACGCTCGACGCGAAGACGTGCATCGGGGCCGCGTGGGACTCCGCCGCCAGCGGAACCTCTTTCACGTTCCAGTTGACCGCGGCCGGCGAGACCCTCACGGGTGGTGCCAACCGCGCCGCCCTCGACCTGGTGATCAAGAAGCCGTAGATCTGGCTCTCCGTGTACGGCGCAGGGCGAGGGTCTCAGGGGGTCGGGGTGCCGGCCTCCGGCGGGAAGAGCGTGCCGAGGAACAGCGAAATCAGCCCCCACCAGGCATCGGGCTTGGGCCCGTGCTCACCCAGCACGTCGATGATGTTTGACCCCAGGTACATGGCATTGAGGGCCACGGCCACCGCGCGCGGGTCCACGTCGCCACGCAGAACACCCACGTTCTGTGCCTCGGTCATCAGCTCAACGAACACCTCGAGGTGCCGGGCCTGCACGTCGCGCATCATCTCGCGCAGGGCAGGGTCGTTGCGAGTCTCGAGGAGCACGGTGAGCCGCGACCACCTCTCGCGCACCTGCGCGGCATCGAACGGGTCGGCCACAAGCGTGGAGATGCGGCCGAGGTAATCATCCTTGTCGGTTGCGGCGCGGATGGCCTCCGCCACACCGTCCACTGTCTCTGCGTTCAGACGGCGGATGTGTTCGGCGAGGGCCGCCTTCACGAGTGCCTCGCGGTCCTCGAAGTGCCAGTACAGCGAACCCTTCGTGACGCCCACCTCGGCAACTACATCATCGATGCGCACCGCATCGATGCCGTGGTCGAGAATGGTTCGAAGAGCAGAGTCGATCAGGCGCGTGCGTGTGTCGGTGTCCACCGTGGCCTTCGGTGATGTCTTCTTCGCGACCATCAATGACTCCGGGCGGTTCTCAGCCGAACACGACGGTGCGATTGTTCCACGCCAGAACACGGTGCTCCACATGGGCCCGCACGGCACGGGCCAGCACCACGGTCTCGAGATCGCGACCCACGCGGGTGAGCTCCTCGACATCGTCGCGGTGGGTCACACGGGCCACATCCTGGGCGATGATCGGCCCCTCATCGAGCTCCTCGGTCACGTAGTGCGCCGTCGCGCCGATCACCTTCACGCCGCGGTCATGGGCCTGGCGGTACGGGTTCGCACCGACGAAAGCGGGGAGGAACGAATGGTGGATGTTGATCATGCGTCCGCTCCAGCGGTGCACGAGGCTGCCCGGCAGCACCAGCATGTAACGAGCCAGCACCACGAGGTCGACCTGCAGGGAGTCGAGGATCGTCGACAGTGTGCTCTCCTGCTCGGCGCGGCCGGCCTCACCAACGCCCACCGGCGCATGGAAGAACGTGTGCCCGAACGAGGTGGCGAGCTGCTGCGCATCCGCGTGGTTCGACACCACCCCGACGATGTCGAGACCGAGATCGCCGTATGTGGTGCGCGAGAGAAGATCGGCCGCACAGTGCAGCTGGCGCGAGCACAGCACTGCCGTGCGG
>JBJTFB010000141.1:0-11292 GCA_046093205.1 Acidimicrobiales bacterium | reverse complement strand
GGCCCAGCAGTACGCAACCGCGAAGGCGGCAGGATCGACCGCGAGCCTGCCCGTCTCCGGAACCCTGAAGGGTGCAAGCAAGAAGGGCCAGCCGGCCGGTGCGGGCAAGCTCGGTCTCGCCAGCAGCAAGAAGGCGTCGTCGGCATCGCTTGCGCCCGGTGACTCGATCGAATGGCAGTGGGGCGTCCAGGCATTCGCGGCAGCCGACACCGACGGCGGCGGCGACCTCGACGGTGATGGCATCCCGAACACGCTCGACATCGACGACGACGGCGACGGCTTTGCCGACCAGGTCGACCAGTCGGCGGGACTCGGAGGCAGCGCTCCTACCGCGCAGTACGACACGATCAACGGCCTCAGCACCTCGATGACGTGGCGCCAGCCCGCGATCAACTACAACTACCTCGCCAAGCTCCACACCGACCCTGCGAAGCTGCGCACCGAGCTGTCGAAGCTGAACAGCGACGCCTTCACGAGGAGCATCAGGCTCGTGGCCCCGTTCATCACCGAGGCAAGCGGTGTGACCATCAAGGACGCATGGGTCGACTGCACGGGCCTGCCGTGGTGTGTGGCGGAGGATTCCGGCTCCACAGAGGCCGACCTGGTGGTCGCCCCGCGGATGCTTCCCTGGGGCGACGGCGACATCGGCAACTTCTGGAAGTACGCATACAAGAAGTCCGACCAGTCGACATGCTCGATCTACAACCCGGCCAGCAACGCTCTCGGCACGCCGGGATGCCAGGTGGTGAAGTGGGGCTCGTACTCCATGAAGGACATGCTCACGAAGGCAAAGGCCAACGGCTCCCCGCTCGTGACCACCGACCCCGACTGGCCGGAGCACACCCCGGCCGGGTTCGGTATGAACGATGCCTACTGGACCAAGCCTGCGGGTTCGGGCGGTGGTTCCGGGTTCGACCTCACGGCCTACGTCGCGCCGCGCGGGTACGCGAAGTTCCTCGACAACATGAGGGTCGGAGACGTCATGACCGTGAAGGCACTGCTCAGCGACGGCACCACGGCCGAGGTGGCGATGACGATCAGCCCGTTCTTCGTGACCGCACCCACCGCGTTCTCCTTCACCGCCTCCGGTGGCACGGAGAAGACCGTCAACTACACGGTGTCCGACACCGCGTGCACGAGCAACGACAACCCCGCATGCCGTGACGGCTCGGAGTCGAAGCCGGTCGAGGTGAAGGCCTCGGCGCCGTCGATGACGGTGAAGTTCTGGAGGCCGCAGCGCCCGCGGGTCACCGGCGCCGACGACTCGATCACCGGCACCGAGACTTTCCTCGACATGGGATCGCTGAACTACAACTTCGTGCTGAACAGCGAGGACGGGGGCCAGCGCACGTTCTGCCCGAACGCCGCGGTCACCATGACCGACACGAACGGCTCCACGTTCGCGCCGGTCACGCCGAAGCCGGGGTACTCGAACGACAGGGAGTTCCTGAAGGACGGCTCCAGCGACGCCGCACCCGCAGAGTCGCGCTTCGTCACGGCGGTCATCGATTTCTCGAAGTGCACCGGACTCGCGACCACGGCCGGCATCAAGTACACCGTCACGATGCAGGCCGCGGGCGAGCCGCTGTTCGGGATGAACCGCAGCATGACGAGCCAGGCGTTCTCCATCAAGTTCGTGTCGTGACCAACCGGGTCCGTTGACCGCGCCACGGGTGCGGCAGCGGACCTAGCATCGGTTCCCATGGCAGACGAGGGCTCCGACACAAGGCGGGACCCCTGGCTCGGCACGCGCGTGCACGTGGTGGCCTCCCGCCAGTCACGGCCGAACCTGCCCGCGCACGACTGCCCCTTCTGCCCCGGCGGCATGGAGGCACCGGAGCCGTACGAGGTGCGGTGGTTCGAGAACCGCTGGCCCCCGATGCAGGGCAACCGCTGCGAGGTGCTGCTGTACTCGCCCGAGCACGACGCATCACTCGCCTCGCTCGGCCCCGACGGCGTGCTGAGGGTGGTGAACCTGTGGGCCGAGCGCACCTCTGCACTGCGGTCGCGCGACGACGTGGAGTACGTGCTGGTGTTCGAGAACCGCGGCGCGACCGTGGGCGCCACGATCGGGCACCCCCACGGACAGGTGTACGCATTCGACCACGTTCCCGAGCGGCCGGCACGGCTGCTGGAGTCGGGTTGGACCCCCGACCCGTCGCCGGGTGAACGGCTGGTGATCGACGACAGCGGCTTCACCGTGTACGCACAGGAAGCAGCCGTGCACCCGGTGGCCCTCACGGTGGCACCGAAGGAGAGAGTCGCCGACCTTCCCTCGATGGACCCTGCCGCGCGCGCCGCACTCGCCCGCACCCTCGCCGACGTCCTCGGCCGGCTCGACCGTCTGCACGGCGAGCCGCTCCCCTACATGATGTGGCTCAACCAGGCACCTCGCTCGTCGCATACAGGCACCGCCTGGTTCAACATCGAGATCGTCTCGCCGATGCGCGCACCGGGCGTGCAGCGCTTCGTTGCCGCCGCCGAGATCGCCACGTGGGAGTACTTCAACCCGGTGCGGCCCGAGGACCTCGCGGTCCGGCTTCGCGGCCTCGCCTGACGGATCTCCTCAGCAGGCGCCGTTCAGCACGAGACGACCCGGCCGCTCGCCCGTGTCGCGTCCGTGGCGCCGGGTGACAACACCGCACACCACAGTGGCGTCGTAACCGACAGCCTCCTGCAGCAGGCGCACCCCGCCCGCCGGCAGGTCGTGCACGGCATGCGGTGCCAGCAGCCGCAGCGACTCGAGGTCGATCACGTTGATGTCGGCACGCCTTCCTGGCTCCAGAGTGCCGCGGTCGGAGAGACCGTAGAGGGTGGCGGGCTGCGAGGTGAGCCGGCGCACGGCATCCTCGAGGCCGAGCCGCGGGCCCCTGGTGCGGCCCTTCACCCAGTGCGACAGCACGTACGTGGGTATCGATGCGTCGCAGATTGCCCCGCAGTGCGCGCCGCCGTCGGCGAGGCCCACGACTGCCGCATCGTCCATCATCTGCTCGAAGAGAACGTCGTGGCTGCCGTCGGAGTAGTTGAAGAGCGGCAGGAGCAGCATCGTGGGCTCGTCGGAGGACGTGAGAGCGTCGTAGGCGAGCTCCAGGGTGGACACCCCGGTGCGCCTGGCAGTGACCCCGAGCGACAGCGAGGGATCCTGTTCGTAGTCGGGTTCCACGTCGCTGCGCAACACGTAGCAACGATCAAGGGCAAGAATGATGCCCTGCTGCGAGAGCAACCGCGCGTTGTCCGTCTCCACCGGCTCCTCGGCGAGGATCGCCGCACGCACCGCGGGGTCGCGCATCGTCCGGATGCGCTCCACCACCGGCAGGTGCGCGATCGCCTCGTACGACGGGCGCAGACGGAACGGGTTGCGCACGTCGAGCCCGAACAGCACCCCGAACGGCCGGCCCGCCACCAGCGGCACCACCTTCGCGCCGTCCTTCCGCCACTGTGCGGCGCGGTCCATCTCCTCACGCCACCTGCGCGGGTCCTGGTTGTGCTGGAGAACGATGAACGTCGCGGTGAGGCCGGTCTCGAGCGCCATCTGCCCGATCCAGTCGAGCTCGCGGCGTGTGACGTCCTCGTCATCGTTCGGCGTGATGCCCGCCATCGCCACCTCGAAGATGCGGCCTCCGCCGTCGCGCACTGCCTTCGCGATCGAGACGAGCTCGTCGTCGGCCGCGAACGTCCCCGGGACGGGGACGCCGTCGCTGCTCAGGTGGCCGAGCGTGCGCGACGTGGTGAAGCCGAAGGCACCGGCCTCCATCGCCTCGCGGGCGAGCCTGGCCATCTCGGCGACATCATCGGGTGATGCCTCGGCGTTCCCGCCCGCGCGTTCGTCACCCATCACGTAGGTGCGCAGCGGACCGTGGGGCAGTTGCACCCCGACATCCATCGACCAGCGACCCTTCCGCAGCGTGTCGATGTACTCGGGGAAGGACTCCCACCCCCACGTCATGCCCTCGTACAGCGCTGTGCCGGGGAGGTCCTCCACCCCCTCCATCAACCGCACGAGATGGTCCTCGCGGCCGGGGCGCACGGGAGCAAAGCCGACTCCGCAGTTGCCGGTGATCACGGTGGTCACGCCGTGTGCCGCCGAGGGGTTCAGTTCGCCGTCCCATGTGACCTGGCCGTCGTAGTGCGTGTGCACGTCGACGAACCCGGGGGTCACGATGCGGCCGGTGGCGTCGATCTCCTCGCGGCCGCGGCCCGTGATGCCGGGGGCGACCTCCACGATCCGTCCGTCGTTGACCGCAACATCGGCGGTGCGCCCCGGCGCACCTGTTCCGTCCACCACGGTTCCGCCACGTATGACAAGGTCGAACTCCACCGCACTCCCCCTGCACTCGGCCGACGGGGCGAATCTAGTGGGTGCTCAGATCTCCTCGGCGACCGGGGCGGCGAACTGCGCCATGTAGAGCCGGTGGTACGGGCCGCCGGCGGCGAGCAGTTCCTCGTGGCTGCCCTGCTCCACGATCGCGCCGTCCTCCATGACGAGGATGACCGACGCATCGCGGATGGTCGACAGACGGTGGGCGATGACGAAGCTCGTGCGGGATGCGCGCAGGTTGCGCATGGCCTTCTGGATGAGGACCTCGGTGCGGGTGTCCACCGAGCTCGTCGCCTCGTCGAGGATGAGGATGGAGGGGTCGGAGAGGAACGCACGTGCGATGGTGAGCAGCTGCTTCTCCCCGGCGCTCACCGCGGCGGTCTCGCCGTCGAGCACGGTGGCATACCCCTCGGGCAGGGAGTGCACGAACCTGTCCACGTACGCGGCACGCGCGGCCTCCAGCACCTCCTCGCGGGATGCCGAGGGCCGGCCGTAGGCCAGGTTGTCGTAGATCGAGCCGTTGAACAGCCACGTGTCCTGGAGCACCATGCCGATCCGCGAGCGCAGCTCGCGACGCGGCATGCCGGCGATGTCACGTCCGTCGAGGAGGATCGAGCCCCCATCGAGCTCGTAGAAGCGCATGAGAAGATTCACCAGCGTCGTCTTGCCCGCGCCGGTCGGCCCGACGATGGCCACGGTGGAACCGGGTTCGGCAACGAACGAGAGGTCGCGGATCAGCGGCCTGTCGGGGAGGTACGAGAACGACACGTTGCGGAACTCGACCCTGCCCTGCACATCGCCCTCGATGGCACCGCCGGTTTCCGGGGTCTGCTCGTCGGCGTCGAGCAGCTCGAACACCCGCTCCGCCGAGGCCACGCCGCTCTGCAGGACGTTGAACATCGACGCCGTCTGGGTGAGGGGGTGGGTGAACTGGCGTGAGTACTGGATGAACGCCTGGACGTCCCCGAGACCCCTGGAACCCGAGGCGACCCGCAGGCCGCCGACCACCGCGATCGCCACGTAGTTCAGGTTGCCGATGAACATCATCACGGGCTGGATGGAGCCGGAGATGAACTGCGCGGAATCGCTCGCCTCGAAGAGCTCCTCGTTCATCCCGGCGAACCGCTTCTCCGCGTCGGCCTGCCGACCGTAGGCCTTCACCACTGCATGACCCGTGAAGGTCTCCTCGATCAGGCCGTTCAGTGACCCGGTGGTCCGCCACTGGTCGATGAACCTGCGCCGCGACCGTGCGGCGATCTGCTTCATGGTGGCCACGGATGTTGGAACCACGAGCAGCGCGATGAGCGCGAGCTCCCACGACACCGTGAACATCATGACGAGGACACCGAACATGGTGAGCAGCGACGTGATGAGCTGGCTGAGCGACTGCTGGAGACTCTGGCTGATGTTGTCGATGTCGTTCGTGACCCTGCTGAGAAGATCGCCGCGGGCGTGGCGGTCGATGTACGACAGCGGCAGGCGGTGGACCTTCTCCTCCACCTCGCTGCGGAGCCCGTTCATCGTGCGCTGCACCACCCCGGCGATCAGCCATGCCTGCCCGTAGGCGAGCAGGTACGACGCGGCGTACACGCCGACCGCCACCCACAGGGTCGCGTGCAGCGCGCCGAAGTCCACCCGCGAGGGGTCCCGGTAGCGGATCAGGGGCTCGGTGAGGATGTTCGTGGCGTGCCCGAGGATCCTCGGCCCAGAGACGACAAGGGCAACGCTCACCACGGCCATGACGAGCGTGAGCGGCACCACCGGCCCCTGCGCCGACAGCAGCCGTGCGAGCCGTCTTGCCACGTCGCGGAAGTTCTCGGAGCGCTCCGTGGGCACACCCACCGTGTTCCACCGGCCGCCGCGCATCTCCTGCGCAGCCGCCCCGGACTTCGTCACCTCGGCGGCGCTCGCAGCGGGGCGGCCGTGTCCGTTGCCGTTCATGCTCACCGGGTCACCGTCTCCCCGGCGACCGGCACCGCGCCTGCGTCGTCCATCGAGGCCTGCGACGCGACGATCTCCACGTACGTCGGACAGTTCGACATGAGCTCGTCGTGACTCCCGAGCCCGACGGTCTCGCCGTCCTCGAGCACGAGGATGCGGTCGGCGTTCCTGATGGTGGACACACGCTGCGCCACGATGACCACCGCGGCATCGCGCACCCAGGGTGCGAGCTCGGCCCGCAACCGTGCGTCGGTGGCGAGGTCGAGGGCGGAGAACGAGTCGTCGAAGAGATAGATGTCGGGCCGGCGTACGAGTGCGCGGGCGATGGCGAGGCGCTGCCGTTGGCCGCCGGACAGATTCGCCCCGCCCTGGCTCACGGCGGCGTCGAGGCCGTCCGCCATGGAGCGCACGAACCCGTCGGCCTGCGCGATGCGCAGTGCCTCCCACATCTCGTCGTCGGTGGCGTCCTCGCGGCCATGCTGAAGGTTGCTGCGGACGGTGCCGGAGAAGAGATACGGCTTCTGGGGGACGAGACCCACCCTCGACCACAGCACCTCGGGGGCGAGGTCGCGCACGTCGACACCCCCGACCATCACTGTTCCCTCCGTGACATCGAACAGACGCGGCACCAGGTTGATGAGGGTCGTCTTGCCCGAACCAGTGCTGCCGATGACGGCGAGGGTCTCGCCCGGCCGGCAGGTCACGCTGATCCCGGAGAGCACGGGTTTCTCGGCACCCGGGTAGTTGAAGCCCACGTCCCGCATCTCGAGCGACACCGGACCGGTCAGCTCCGTGACGGGGTCCGCCGGGGCGACGACGCTGGAGTGCGTGTTCAGAACGTCCATGATGCGGTCGGCGCTGACCGATGCACGCGGCACGAGGGCCGCCATCCATGTCGCCATCATCACGGCCATGAGGATCTGGGTGAGATAGGTGAGGAAGGCGATCAACGCACCGACGTTGCGCATCTCCCCCGACACGATCTGGTCGGCCCCGAACCACACCACCGCGACGCCGGCGACGTTCACGAACAGGGTCACGGTGGGGAACATGAGTGCCTGCAGCCGTCCGCCGCGCAGTGCCGTGGCCGTGAGAGCCTCGTTGCTCACCCTGAAGCGCTCGACCTCCTCGGGCTCGCGCACGAACGCCCGGACCACGCGGATGCCGGTGAGTTGTTCGCGCATCACCCCGTTGATGCCGTCGATGCGCTCCTGCATCAGACGGAAGGTGGGTGTCATGCGGTAGATGATCGAGCCCTGGGCCAGCAGCACCAGCGGGATCGTGACAATGAAGATCCAGGACAGCCCGGCATCCTGCTTCACCGCGAGGATCACACCCCCCACGGCGGTGAACGGCGCACCCAGAAGCATCGTGCAGGTCATGAGCACCAGCATCTGCACCTGCTGCACGTCGTTCGTGATGCGCGTGATCAGGCTCGGCGGGCCGAACTGGTTCACCTCGCGGCTCGAGAACTCAGTCACCCTGTGGAACAGGTCGCGCCTGGTGTCCCGGCCGAACCCCATGGCGGCATGCGCGCCGGCCCGGACTGCCGCAACGGCGAACAGCACCTGCAGCAGGGTGCCGAGGAGCATCACGGCCCCCATCCGCCACACGTAACCGGTGTCGCCGCGGGCGACCCCCTTGTTGATGATGTCGGCATTCAGCGTTGGCAACCAGAGCCCGGCGAGGGCCTGCACGGCCTGGAACACGACCACAAGCCAGAGAATCGCGCGGTACCGACCGAGCTGACGGCGCAGGAGGGCAATCAGCATGTCACGGTCCGGGGAGGCACCCGTTCGACCCTACTCCCCTGCCTCACCGCCGCGTTGCAGCGGAGAGACGCATGTGACGAGCGTCAGAAACGTGCGGTGTGGCGGGTGCCTGGCGGGTCGAGCGCCCACGGGGCCGGCGTGCCCCATGAGTCACCGTGGACGAGATCACCCATCGGTGCACGTCGCACCGGGCCGTGTGCGCCCTTCGGTCGACCGAGGGTGACCGACGCCGCGATGAACACCTCGTCGGGGATGCCGAGCAGTTCCTTCAGTTCGCGGTCGACGAGCGCATGGAACCCCGTGAGCACACCGCCGTAGCCGAGGGCACGGGCCGCGAGCAGGAGGTTCTGCACGGCCGGGTACACAGAGGCACCCTCGGTCGGCGTGGGTTCGCGGTAACGGACCAGACAGGCGAGCACGAGCACCGGGACACGCTCGAGGTTGTCGACGTACTCCTGCATCGTGCGGGCCATGCGCGCCTTCGGGGAGTTGTCGAGCGCACCGGACCCCTCGTCGTACCCGTCGTTCGAGCGCTTGTGGCCCCACACGCTTCGTGCACCGCGCGCGATCAGGGCCTTGGCCGCGTCTGCACGCTCCCCGTCGGTGAGCACCATGAACCTGAACGGCTGGCGGTTCGAACCGCTCGGCGCCCGCGTCGCCGCGAACAGCATGTCACGCAGTGCCGCGGCGGGCACGGGCTCGTCCAGGTAGCGGCGCACGGCGCGGGTGGTGGAGATGCCCTCCAGCAAACCGACGGTGTCGTGCGATGTGGGCGTGGCGGCGAGGTCCTCGGGCATGCGGCCATTCTGCTCGCATCACGGAGCCGTGTGTTCCCCCGGCGCAGTTACTGTGGGCACGTGCACCGCGAACTCGGCTTCTACACCCTCGCGGGGGCGCCGCGCTCCCCCCGGGACATGCTGGACGAACTCGCCCACGCCGAGCGTCTCGGGCTCGGGACGGCGTTCATCTCGGAACGGTTCAACATCAAGGAGGCCGGTGCCCTCACCGGCGCGGCATGCGCCGCCTCATCGACGATCGACATCGTGACGGCAGCGACGAACCACACCACACGCCACCCGGTCGTGACTGCGTCCTGGGCGAGCACGCTCCACCTCCTGTCGGAGGGTCGCTTCAGTCTCGGCATCGGACGCGGCATCGAGGCCATGTTCCGCGCCTTCGGCATGCCGCTTGCCACCACGGGGTCCATGGAGTCGTTCGCGCTCCTCATGCGACGGCTCTGGAAGGGCGAGACCGTGCTGAACCACTCCGACGTCACCGGCACCTACCCAGTGCTGCGCCTCGACCCGGAGTTCCGCCTCGACATCCCGCTGTCCATCACCGCGTTCGGCCCCCGCACCCTCGAGCTCGGCGGGCGGGTGTTCGACAACGTGATCCTCCACACCTTCTTCACCGACGAGACCACCGCACGCGCGGTTGCCACGGTGAAGGACGCAGCCGCCCGTGCCGGCCGCGACCCCGCGAGCGTGCGGGTGTGGAGCTGCTTCGCAACGGTCGGTGACCACCTGCCCGAGCCGTTGCGGCTGAAGAAGACGGTCGGCCGGCTCGCGACCTACCTGCAGGCCTACGGCGACCTCATGGTGTCGACCAACGGGTGGGACCCCGCCGTGCTGAAGCGTTTCCGCGAGGACCCGTTCGTGCGCGGGTTCTCCGGCGCAATCGATGCGAAGGCGACCACCGAGGAACTCGGTCACGTGGCCACGTTGATACCCGATGAATGGCTGGCGCCCTCGGCACAGGGGTCGGCCGCACGGTGTGCGGACGCGGTGCGCAACCAACTGGCGCTCGGTTGCGACGGTGTCATCCTCCACGGTGCATCACCGACGGAGCTCGAACCGATCGTTGCGGCCTACGCGGGCTGACGGGCCGGCCGTGCCCGTGCGTCAGGCGGACCAGTGGGCCGTCAACACATCGGCTGCGGCCGCCGGGTTCTCCGTCATCCACCAGTGCCCCACCCCGGGCAGGTGTGCCGTCCCGGCGCCGACCCAGTCCGCAACCTCGGAGTGCATCTGCTCCGTGCCCGCGAAGTGGTCGTTCTCGGCGATCACCACGAGACCGCGGGCCGGTGCCGCCGCGCGGAACGCCTCGCCCAGCCGTGACATGGCCGGCTGGGCGGCACTGCGGTACAGCGACAGAATGCAACGGGCCATCCCGTCGTTCACGTGTGCCGCCACGCTGCGTGCGACCTCGTCACCCATTCCGAGCGCACCGAACACCGCGGCGAACCCGTCGGCCCCCATCGACACGAGACCCTCGACGGACTGCTCCCCGTCACCCGGTGCCTGCCACGTGCGTGCGGCATCGTGCCACACGTAGTCCGGGTGCAGCAGTCCTGCACAGTCGGCGGCCCACGTGCGCACGATCCCGGGCTCGGCCGCGAGCACCCCGTACACGTGGCCCGCACCCCAGTCGTGACCGACGAGGTCGACCGGCCCGTCGATACCGCGCAGCTGCCCGAGCAACCAGTCGCGGTACTCCTTCTGCGTTCCTCCCCAACCGTCGGGTGCCGGCGCACCGAACCCCGGTGGCGACAGCAGCACCACGTCGGTGATCCCGCGCGAGGACAGTTCGCGCGCGAGCGGGCGCCAGATGGAGTCGGTCTCGGGGTTGCCGTGGACGAAGACCTTCGTCATGTCCTGCTCAGGCCTTTTTCTTCGATTTCAGGTACTCACGGCTGATGCGCCGGCTCTCCTCGTCGAACGTGGCGAACACCAGGGCGTCGGCATCGGATGCATTGCGGCCGGTGCCCGCGATCTCCTCGCTCACCGCGTTCACCTGCTGTTTGGTGGTGCGCAGGGCGTATCCGGGCTTCGCCGCGATCGCATGCGCAATCTCGTCCACGTGCGGGCCGAGCGCCTCCGCCTGCACCACGTCGTTCAGGAACCCGAGCGAGCGGGCCTCGTCGGGGCGGAAACGACGGCATGTGAGCACGAGTTCCTTCGTGGCGGCCGGGCCGATCTCGCGCACGAGCCGCGGGATGCCGCCCCACGCGAGCGGTATGCCGAGGTCGACCTCGGGGATGGAGAACACCGCTGTGTCGGCCGCATACCGCAGGTCACACGAGGCGGCGAGCACCAGGCCACCGCCCACACAGTGGCCCTGGATCGCGGCGATGGTCACCGCGGTCATGCCGGTGACGGCCTCGGCCATTAGACGACCGAGATCGGCGGTGTCCCTGGTGCTCCATTGCGGATCGGGGGTGGAGAAGTCGTTCAGGTCGAACCCCGCGCTGAACGATCGTCC
>JBJTFB010000140.1:0-4182 GCA_046093205.1 Acidimicrobiales bacterium | reverse complement strand
CACGATCCTGCGCACTGCGGTGGAGCACGTGGCGGAACACGGTCCTGATTCGTTGTCCTTCCGCCGGCTGGCGGCGGATGCCGGGGTCAGCCACCAGGCGCCGTACCACCACTTCGAGGACCGTCGCGGAACTGGGCGTCGTCGGGGAACAGCCACCGCATCACGGGGTCATCCCAGAAGGAGCGCACGAACGTGACCCGTATGGCCGGCACGTCACCCAGCACAGCAAGCCGGGGGTGCACCGTCATGGAGAAGAAACTATCGGCCCCCGTATGTGGGCACCTCGGCGCCGACATCCCACAGATGGTGCACGGGGTCGTGCATGAGGTACCTGGCGATTGATTCCACTGTGAAGGCCGAACCGTCGCTGCGGAAACCGCGGCGCGACCACTGTTCGCCCTGCACGGTGTCGAACCGTGCGGCCAACGAGTTGCCGGCCCGCGCCAGTTCGCGTGCGACCACGGCAGGGTCCTGCAGGTCGTAGCGCTGCTGCAGCGCGGTGGCGTCCTGGTCCCAGTTCTCGAAGTGCGGGTCGATCTCGCCGAGCATCAGGGCGAGCCGTGCATCGAATCGCAGGAACACGTCCCGCACGTGGCAGCCGTACTCGAGCGGTGACCACACCCCGGGTTGCGGTCGTTCGCGCACGTGCTCACGGCCGAGAACGACGGCCCACCGCACATTGAGGTCGCGCACTGCTCCACCTGTCCCGCGGGCATCGAACGACGGTGCATCGAAGCCGCAGTCGTCGCAACGCCGCTCCAGCACCCACGTCCAGTTCTTGTCGTCGGGGATGATCTCGCCGCCCACCGGCTCACTTGCCCCGGTCTGCACCTGCCGGCCCGGAGTGTCGTGCCACGGAACGGATGAACGCACGGCGGTTCGTGACCGGACCCACCTTGATCTCGAGTGGACCCTCGATCATCAGGGTTGCGAGACCGTGTGCGAGCGCCCACTTCGCCGTTGTTCTCGCCCTGATGTCCTTGATGGATGCCTTCGGCCCGAGCTCGGCGCGCACCTGGTCGAGCAGTACGTCGAAAGTCGCATCCGCGACTTCGCGCAGCTCCGGGGCTTCATCCATCTCGCAGAGGTCACGGCGAAACATCACGCGGAAATGACCTGGGTGATCCAGCGCGAAACCCACGTACGCCTCGAGCATCCCCTCGCTCGCATCCTCTGTCGGACCGCCCGCGGCCCTCAGCGCCTCGCTGAGCATCAGGAAACCCTCGAGGGCAATCGCGCGGAACACGCCGCGACGGTCCTCGAAGTGGTGGTACGGCGCCTGGTGGCTGACCCCGGCATCCGCCGCCAGCCGGCGGAAGGACAACGAATCAGGACCGTGTTCCGCCACGTGCTCCACCGCAGTGCGCAGGATCGTGTCACGCAGCGTGGAGGGAGCCATGCGCACACCTTACCTGCCGACATGACACCGTCTAGGCATAACTTGACAGTGTCATGTCGCATTGCTACGGTACCCCCATGACGATGACCAACGACGCTGCATCCCCGAACGTGTATCTCTCCGGAAACTACGCACCTGTGGCCGGGGAAGTCACGGCTTTTGACCTGGAAGTAATCGGCGAACTCCCTGAGGAACTGAACGGCCGGTATCTCCGCAACGGTCCGAACCCGGTGGTCGAGGTCGACCACACCACACACCACTGGTTCTCGGGAGACGGGATGGTGCACGGCATCCGACTGCGCGAGGGCAGGGCCGAGTGGTACCGCAACCGGTACGTGGGCTCGTCTCGTCTCAGCGAGGTGAGAGGCGCCCCCGACATCCCCGGCCGGAACTGGAACGAATCCGCGAGCGGCCCCAACACGAACGTCGGCGGCTTCGCGGGGGCTACGTGGGCCATGGTGGAGGCTGGTGGCTGCCCGGTGGAGCTCACCTACGAACTCGAGACAGTCGGCCGCAACGACTTCCACGGCACCCTCCCCGGTGCGTTCTCTGCACATCCGAAGGTCGACCCCGCCACGGGTGAAATGCACGCCATGACATATGCCTGGGCGCAGTGGCTCGACCACAGCCAGTCCGTGCGCGTCGGACCGGACGGCCGGGTGAACCGTGCCGTCGACATTCCCCTCCCCGGGATGTCGATGGTGCACGACATCTCGATCACCGAGAAATACGTGGTGGTCTATGACCAGCCGGTGCTCGTCGACCTCGATCTTGCATTCGCGGGGCGTGGGTTCCCCTTCCGGTGGTCGGATGACTACGGCAATCGCATCGGGTTGATGCCGCGCGAGGGTACCGCCGCGGACATCGTGTGGATCGACGTGCCTGTGGGGTACGTGTTCCACCCATTGAACGCCTACGACACTCCCGACGGGAAGGTTGTTCTCGACGTCTGCTTCTACGACACCATGATGCGCAACGACGTCTTCGGCCCCTTCGGCGATTCACTCCCCCGGCTGGTGCGCTGGGAGGCCGACCCGAAGGCCCGCCGTGTGAACGTGACGGTGATCGACGAGAACGTGAACGAGTTCCCGCGCCACCGCGGGGCCCTCACCGGCAGGCCCTACCGCTACGGATACTGCGCCCAGGTTGACACTGGCTCGATGCACTGGCCCACCGTGAAGCACGATCTTCTCACCGGCGAACGCACGGTGTTTGACCACGGTGCGGGCCGCGCAGCCGGTGAACCCGTGTTCGTGGCACGCCCCGGCAGCACGGAGGAGGACGACGGGTGGCTGCTTACCTTCGTTCACGACGGCAACGACAACAGCGCTGAGTTCGTGGTTGTCGATGCCCAAGATTTCAGCCGCGGGTATGTCGCCCGGGTGAGGCTTCCCCAGCGCGTGCCATTCGGATTCCACGGCAACTGGGTGTCCGACAGCGTGCACGGACCGGCATGACCTCCGTCCTCACCACCGCCGGCGGGGTGCCGTTCATCCGCACACCCGAGGAGAACTTCGTCGGCCTCGAGGGCTTCCCGTACGGGCCGCACTACCTCGAGATCGACGGGCTGCGGATGCACCACATCGACGAGGGACCGAAGGATGCGCCCGTCGCACTGATGGTGCACGGCATGCCGACGTGGTCGTATCTCTACCGCAACATGATCCCGGTGTTCCTCGCGGCCGGGTACCGCTGCGTCGTGCCCGACCACATCGGCTTCGGCCGCAGCGACAAGGTCACCGAGCCGGGCTGGTACGACATCGCGCGGCACACGGGGAACCTCCGCATCCTCATCGAGCGACTCGACCTGCGGCGCATCACACTGGTGGTGCAGGACTGGGGCGGACCAACGGGGCTCGCCCAGTACGCGGCGATGCCGGACCGCTTCGAGCGACTGGTCATCATGAACACCTGGTTGCACCATGAGGGCTACGAGTACTCGCCCGGCACGCTGCGCTGGATCGAGCAGAACCAACCGGGCGGCCTCTTCCGTGACAACGTCCCCCACCGATTCAACTGGGGCACGCTCATGGCAGTCGGCACGCAACGTGCAAACAGGCAGACGAGTCTGTTCCCCGCGGTGACCGGGGGCACCCCAGAGTTCCCGGCCGCAGCGGTGCCGGTGAAGGAGGCGTACGACGCCCCCTTCACCGGCCTCGGGGAACCCGGTGTCACCGGGCCACGGCGTTTCCCGTTGTGCATCCCCGCGAACGACCCCGTTGCAGGGAACGCGACGGAGCAGCAACGGGCATTCGGCATCGTGAATGCCACGGAGCTCCCTGTGCACTTCGCCTGGGGAGTGAACGACGACGTCTTCACCAGGGAGTGGGGCCTGAAGTGGCACTCGCTCATCCCGCATTCCACGTGGGACGAGTACCCGGCAGGGCACTTCGTGCAGGACACACACGGTCACGAGATCGCAACACGGACACTGAAGTACGCATCATGAACACCACACAGGCCCACCCCAACCCCGCCGTGCAGCGCAGACGCTGGTGGATCCTCGCGATCCTCAGCCTCTCGGTGTTCCTCGCGGTGGTCGACAACCTGATCATCAACGTCGCCCTCCCCACGCTCGCACGCGAGCTCGGGGCCACCACGAGCGGTCTGCAGTGGATCGTGGACTCCTATGCGTTGGTCTTCGCCGGTCTCCTGCTCGCGTGCGAGCGTGGGGAGGGCGACGTTGATGATCAGGTTGTCGACCACCGCGAGGAACACCGAGAGGCTGAGGATCGCGAGGATCCACCAGCGTCTGCGCTGCACGGCGGGGTTGGGGTGGGCCT
>JBJTFB010000139.1:0-17853 GCA_046093205.1 Acidimicrobiales bacterium | reverse complement strand
ACCCGCGGGTGTGCTCGTCGTCGGCCCTCAGCACCGGGCAGTTCTCGTAGAAGGAGGTGAAGGCACCGGCGAGGTCCCACAGGTAGGTGCACAGACGGTGCGGGTGGTAGCCGTCGAGTGCCTCCCACACCGCGCCGTACCTGCAGTACGCGCACGCCCGCATCTGCTCGATCTTCCGTCGCGCCGGCATCGAACGTGCCGCCGTGCGCACGGTGGAACCGGTTCTGGACGACCCGCGCGAGCGGGCACTGGCGATCGCGCTCATGCGCTTCGACGGCGCGGTGTTGCCCTCGAAGGACAGCATGCGGTCCCAGTCGAACACGTAGTCCTTGATGCGGTCGCCGCTCAGGTCGGCGTACTTCACCGACCCGATGCCCACCATGCGGGCCACCTTCGCCCGCTCGTCCGCAGGCATGCCCGGGTTCTTCTCGGCGATTGCCGCTGCCGCACGCTCCACCGCCTCGTCGAGGAGGGAGGACAGCTTCACGGTGTCGCCGGCGCGGCTCTTCAGCATCTTGCGGTCGGACCCGAGCACGCTGCCGAACGCCACGTGACGGAACTCCACGTCGTCGGCGAGCCAGCCCGCGCGCCGCGCGACGGCCTCCACCATCTGCAGGTGCTGGGCCTGGGGAGAACCCACCACGTACAGCATCGCGCCTGCCCCGACCCGCTCGACCCGGTCGATTACGCACGCGAGGTCGGTTGTTGCGTAGTTGTACCCGCCGTCACCCTTGCGGATGATGAGGGGCAGCGGCTCGCCGTCACGGTTGGTGAAGCCGTCCGGGAACACAACCTCGGCACCGTCGCTCTCCACGAGGAGGCCCGCCGCACGCAGCCGCTCCACCACGGGTGCGAGTAGTTCGTTGTACATGCTCTCGCCCGCGAGATCGTCATCGGTCAGCAGCACGTCGAGCTGCCGGTACACCTTGTTGAAATACCCGGTGCTGAGTGCAACGAGCGTGCGCCACAGCCTGAGCGTCTCGGGGTCGCCCTGCTGGAGCATCACCACCCTGCTGCGGGCGCGGTCGGCGAACGGCGGATCAGCCTCGAACTTGCGCCGTGCCTCCTTGTAGAAACCGTCGAGGTCACCGACCCCGAGTTCGTGGGCCGCCTCCTCCTCGCCGAGGTCGATCAGGTGCTCGATCAGCATCCCGAACGGCGTCCCCCAGTCGCCCACGTGGTTCTCGCGCACCACACGGTGCCCGACGAACATGAGCGTCCGCACGATGGAGTCGCCGATCACCGTGCTGCGGAGGTGGCCCACATGCATCTCCTTGGCAACGTTCGGGGCCGAGTAATCGACGGTGACGGTGCGTGGTGTCGCTACGGTGCGCACGCCCAGCCTGTCGTCTGCAGCCAGTTCGGCGAGACCCGACGTGACGAAGGACTTCGCAAACACGAGGTTGATGAAGCCCGGGCCCGCAACCTCGGTGGACTCGAGCAGGTCGGACAGATCGCCCACAGCGTCCAGTGCCGCCTGTGCGACCTCGCGCGGCTGGCGACCCATCGACTTCGCGAGCGACAGAGCCCCGTTCGCCTGGGCGTCCGCGCGGTCGCTGGGCCGCACCACCGGGTCGGCGGGTTCACCCGCAACCGACGAGAACGCGGGGGCGAGGCGCTGCGCAACGGTGATGAACGGGTCGGCCATGAGACACCCATTCTGCCGTTGCCGCCGGTGCGGCAACGGGACACTTTCTGCCGTTACCGCCGTGCGCCGACGGGTTCCTTTCGCGACGCGGCTAGCCTTGCCCGCGTGCGCGCATGCGCGTCACGCTCACGTAGCTCAGCGGATAGAGCACTTGCCTCCGGAGCAAGGGGTCGCAGGTTCAAGTCCTGCCGTGAGCGCCAGTGGGATGTCCCCCCGCGACGGGGAAGCGGCTCAGGACGTGAAGCCGGTGAGCCCGACGAACGCGCGGCTGTGCTCGATCTCGCCCATGTGGCGCAGGCCGTGCTGGTACAGCCAGCACTCGATGCCGTCGAGGATCGTGAGCCCATGCTCCCCCGCCACCCGAGCCGAGTAGGTGCTGGCCACGGCAGGACCGAACGGCCTGGTGAGAAGCACACGGTCGAGTTCTGCCGGGTCGAGCGAGGCCAGCCAGTTCTCGGTACGGGAGAACACGAGCCCCATGTACTCACGGAACGCGTCGAGGTCGCCGATCTGCTGCACGTGCATCTCGCCCGGTGTGCGGTGCTTGCCGTGGTCGGGGATCGCGGGGGCGATGCGCGACAGCCACTCGTCGTTACAGATGAACGGTTCCCCGGACAGGATCATGAACGACGCGTCGTGCATGTTCACGTAGTGGAACAACGAGAAGGCGATCGGCATCACGTTCTCGCCGAGGTGCGTGTTGACCTGCTCGAGCGTGGTCGTCTCGAGGCACTCCTCGTACAGCGAGAACATCGCGCGGAACCTGCGCCGGAGGGAGTCAAGAATGAGTTCGTTCGACATGTTGTTCCCCGGCCCTCAGCCGAGTGCCTCCTTCACCAGTCTCGCCACGAGCGCACCGTCGGCCGACGCACCGACGCGCGTGCGGACCGCCTTCACCACCGCGCCCATTGCCTTCGCGCCAGCATTCCCGGCGGAGGCCGCAGACGCCACCTCCTCGGCCACCACGGCGCGGATCTCGTCCTCTCCCATCGCGGCGGGCAGGTAGCGCTCAAGCACGGCGAGCTCGGCCCTCTCGCTCTCCGCAGCCTCTGTACGGCCGGCCCCTGCGTAGATCTCGGCCGCCTCGGACCTCTTCTTCGCCTCGGCCTGCAGCACCGCCGTCACCTGGTCGTCGCTCAGTTCCACCGCCTGGTCACCCGCGACCTCGGCGTTCGAGACCGCGGCGAGGGCCATGCGCAGTGCCGAGCGCTCCACGTCCCTGCCCGCCTTCATTGCGGCGGTGAGGTCCGCCTTCAGCCGTTCCTTCAGGGTGGTCATCCCCCGATTCTGCCCCACGGAGAGCACCCCCGACTGGGCCCGCAGCCGGCCCGGCCGAACTATCTTCGGGGAACCAGCACGAAGGGGAACCCGATGCGCACACTCCCGAAGTCCCGCACCAGGCGGTTGGTCGCCGCCACGCTTGCCGCCCTGCTCGCCGGGCCCGTCATGGGCACCGTGGGCTCGGTCGACGCCGCAACGGGCACTGTCACCGTCACCGCCAAGCTCGCCGCCGGCTACCGCATGCTCGCGGTGTCGAAGGCCGGCAAGGCCTACATGGCCACGTCGAGCGGAGGAAAGGTGACCCTGAAGGGCATCCCGAAGGCGGACACGAACGCAATGACCCTCTCGGTGGTGAGCACGAGCGGCGCGTACGTCGGCCCCGTGATGCTGAAGTACATGGCGTCAGCCAAGAAGAAGGCAACAACCATCTCCAAGGCGAAGACGGGGTACACGGCGCTGAAGCAGGCCTCGAAGTCGACCCTCAGCCTCGGAACCGTCAGCGTGAAGGGCAACTACGCCTACACCAGCCTCAAGGCCTCGATTCCCGTTGCCGGCAGCGCCGTGGCGGTGACTGCCGGTGTGCCGCCGTCGCGCGAGAACCTCGGCAAGAGCAAGGTGCAGGGTGCGGGCGTGCGTTCCGCCGCCGACCCCACGGAGAACCCGGCCGGCGGTGACGCCGACAAGGACGGCCTGCCGGCGTTCGTCGACGTCGACGACGACAACGACGGCAAGCTCGACCTCGTGGACTCCACCTTCTTCTCCACGGAGACGAAGTCCGACGGCACCCTCCTCGGCGAGGCGAACATCTTCACCGCGCTCATCTGCGGTGGCGACTGCGTGAACCTGAACGCGTTCAACATCGACAGGCCATCCGACAACGCCGTCGCCGCGGAGCGGCTGAACAAGATGATCAACACCTTCCAGGGCGTGTTCTTCAGCTTCAACGCCACCACGAAGTACTTCTCCAGCCGACCGGACGCGAAGTTCGGTTACTTCAACGTGGACTGCACGGGAATCTCCTGGTGCTCGGGGGCGTCCAGCCGCGCGGTCACGATCTCGCCCGACTACGACTCGGGGAACCAGCCCGCCGACAACGCGCTGCCACTGACGGGTGGCTCATCCAACTATGCCGATTTCTGCGGTTCGAAGGTGATCGCACGCAACCCGCTGAACCCCGGAGCGAAGCCGGCTGCATGGCCTGCCGACACCAGCTACGACCAGTCGATGGACGAGTGGCTGTTCAGCACGTGCGATCCCGACAACGACGGTCTCCCCAACATCATCCCGTCGAAGGGAACCCTCCAGAACGGGTTCTCGTGGATCAACGAGATCAAGCCGCGCATGCCCGGGCCGGAGGGCCTGAAGGTCGGTGACACCATCCGTTACAACATCACCGACGGAACCGGGAAGTCCGTCGCCTCGTCGAGCCAGGTCATCTCGGGCGTCATCCAGACCGCACCGTCGCTGCGCACCTGGCAGGAGGGGGCGGGCCAACCCGTCACGATCCACGCGGCCGACGGCACGTACACAGTTCCGGCACAGGCAGGATCGCCGGCAGGCAACACCCTGACGCTCACGTTCTGGCGTCCGCAGCGCGCGGGCATCGGCACGGAAACCAGCTGGCAGGACGTCGGCGGTCTCGGTTACCAGGTGCAGGGGCCGAAGGGTGGCTGCACCATCACCGCAGCCACCACCAGTGCCGGCGCCTCGCTGCAGGTGATCAACAACAGCAAGGGTTCCGTCGTGGTCGACCCCGCCGCGGATGCATCGCCGGACCCGGCGAACTTCATCCAGGCCACCGTCGACATCACCAACTGCAAGACGGGCCAGGGCCAGTGGAGGGTGATGGCCTCCGACCGTGCCGGCAACTCCACCAACTTCAGCTGGCAGGGCCCACGACCCCAGCAGTGACCGCGCCGCCCGGACACGTGTGACGGCGAGAACGACGAAGGGCCCGGGGTGCGCTGCACCCCGGGCCCTTCGCAATGAGCGACTAGCTCACGATGACCGCGGTCACCATGTACTTCATGCCCTGCGGGGTCTCCGCATGGTTGAGGATGTGGCAGTGCCACGCCCACACACCCTTGTCGAGCGCGGTGTAGACAACCGTCCAGCGCTCTCCGGGCGCAACGTTCAGGGTGTCGGTGAAGAACGGCTGCGGAAGCACCTTGCCGTCCTTCGCCACCACGAGGCCGTGCGGCTGGTGCATGTGCATCGGGTGGGGCATCAGCCCCTCGTTGTAGTAGTGCACCACCATCGACTCACCGAGCTTCATCGTGTACGGCTGGGTGGCCGGGAACGACTTGCCGTTCAGGGACAGCCCGATCGTGCCGGCGTCGTTCAGCACCATCACGACCTCCTGCTCGGCGTCGCCGTCGGCATCCTCGGTCCGTCCCGCAGCGGCCCTCATCGAGATGTCCTTCCAGTCGCCGATGATGAGCGCACCGGCGAGACCGTTCGGGATCTGCACCTGCCCGTTGTGGTGGGAGTGGTACATGCCGACAGCGGTCTCCTTCGCGGTGAACTCGTAGGAGAAGGACTCACCCGGCTTGGTCGCCGGCTGGGTGTAGGGATCGACACCGTCCATCGAGTTCGGGACGCGGATGCCGTGCAGGTGCAGAGATGTCGACTCGGTGAGCTCGTTCTTCAGGTTGATGCGCACCTTGTCCCCGACGTTCGCGCGGAGGACCGGCCCGGGGATCTGGCCGTTGTAGGTCCAGCCCTTCACGAACTTGCCCGGCTCGACTTCCCAATCGACGATCTTCGCGGTGAGATCGAACACCTTCGTGCCATCGGCTGCGATGGTCGGGATGAGTTCCTGGTTGCCCGTGCCCGACGTCTTGGCCGGGAAGAGCTTCGCGACGGCCTCCATCGCGGCATCCATCTGGTCGTTCGTCATCGGCACTGTCGCTGCGGTGGCGGTGCCACCGTCGCCACCGATACCGAGTGTCGCCACCATGCCCGACTCCTTGTGGCCCGCAATCTCACAGATCAACTCGACGGGGTCACTGAGATTGCCGAGCTCAAGCGTGACGTTGCCGCCCACCGCGATGTTCGCGGTCCTCTTGCTGAGGGACGGCACGGCCACGTTGTGCTCCGCCGCACCGGCATTGTGGATCTGCAGTGTCACCTTGCCCGCGGGCACCGTGGCCGGCTCCATGGTGATTGCGAACTCCGTGAGCGTCACGCTGACCGTGGTGGAACCACCGGAAGTTGCGCCACCGGACCCACCGGACACTGCGACGACACCGACCGCACCGATCACCAGAACCATCGCGATGACGAGAACCATCATCAACGAGATCATCAGACTGCCGCTCGCGAGAGCGGACCTCTTCTCTGTCTCCTCGGACATCTCCACTGCTCCTCCCGGGACTGTTGTCGTCCCTGCACCGAAGGTACGCCCGCGCTGCGCGTGCTGTCACCGTCAGGACATACGGAGTTCCTGTGTTTGTCGGCACGCAATTTGCACTATCGACATGGTTCCAATGATGCAAACCACTGTCACCGGCGGCGAGAATGGTGAACGACGTCGACCGACACGAGAGGCCAGCCGAGTGACCTACGAATTCATGCCCCCACCGCCCGATGGCGGCGAGCTCATCCACACGCGTCGCTACGAGGTGCGCACCTACAAGATGAGCGACGACCGGTTCCTCCTGCGTGGGGTCCTTTGCGACGAGAAGCCGGGAGGCCTGTACCTTGCCGATGACGACGAGGAGCTGTGGGTCCACCACATGGTCGTGGACCTCGAGGTCTCCTACCCGGCATTCCGCATCGAAGCAGCGCACGTGGAGATGAAGGAGCATCCGCATTCGCGCTGCACGAACATCATCCCGGCATACGACGGCCTCGTCGGTCTGTCGATTGCCCGCGGGTTCAACAACAAGATCCGTGAGATGTTCGGCGGGCCGCGTGGCTGCACCCACATCGGCGCCCTGCTGTCGGCCATGGCCCCTGTGGCGATCCAGAGCGGCTGGTCGATGCGTGCACGTCACTCGACGGGCCCGAAGCGTTCCGAGATGACCGCCGAGGAGCGCGAGAAGGGTCACGCCATGAACCTGAACACATGCCACATGTGGGACGAGAACGGCGACATGGTGAACGAGATCCGCCGCGGGGAACCGATGGAGACCCCGGTGTGGATGCGCAAGCGTCTTGTGAAGCTCGGGATGAACCCCGACGAGTGGAAGGGCTGGGACTGACCCCGGGCTAACGCGCGACGGTGGCGAGAAGATACGCCACCGACACGGCGAGCATCACCACCGCAGGAACGGTGCCCCGCAGGCCGTCGCGTGCGCGCAGGTGCGTGAGCACGGCAACCGAGAAGTAGAGAACGAGGAACAGCCCGGCTGCCTCCGCTACGCGGACCATGTCGGTCCCCACGAACACGGCGAGGGCCGCAGCCGCCTTCACACCGCCTAGCACCGGGACCGCATCCCGGGGGATTCCGAGCCGGTCGGTCACGGCATACGCACGCTCGCTGCGGACGAGGTCAAAGCAGGCGGTGGTGGCCAGCACGACGAGGAGCAACACCGACAGGGCTTGCGCAGAAACCGTCATGCTCGCGGTGCTCCCCTCTTCGCCCGTTGCTCGTGCGCGAGCAACCACTCTTTCACCTGCAGCCCCCCGCTGTAGCCACCGAGCGTCCCGTCTGAAGCCACGATGCGGTGGCACGGGAGCACGATCGGCACGGGGTTGCGGCCGTTCGCCGAACCCACGGCACGGACGGCATTCGGTCTCCCGAGTGAGCGGGCCTGGTCGGCGTACGACGCGGTGCACCCGTAGGGCACCCTGCGCAGCGACCTCCACACGTCCACCTGGAACGGGGTGCCGACGAGGTCGAGCCGCAGGTCGAACCGGGTGCGCGTGCCGGCGAGATACTCGCGCAACTGTGCCAGCGGGACGGACAGCGACGCGTGGCGCGGACCTGACACCACCGCGTCGCGGAGCCCGCCATCGAGCGTGTCGGGATTCCCGATGTGCACGGCCCGCAGCCCGCGTGGACCGGCCACCACGGTGAGCGGGCCGAACGGGGCGCGCAGAACGCTGAAGAAAAGTTCCCCTGTCGGGCGCATGTCCCGAACTGTACGCACGGTTCGTCGGGGAGTGGTCGGTTCGTTGTACGGTGCAAACATCGAATCCGAGAACTTCACCATCTCCCAGCACGAGATCCGCATGGTCTACGCGGCATTGATGACGGCCACCGGTCTCTCCGCCCTCAACGGACAGATGGTCAGCACCGCGCTCACCACGATCATCTCCGACATCGGCGGCATCCAGGCCTACACGTGGGTCTCCACGTCGTACCTGCTCACCTCCACCGCCGCCACACCGCTGTTCGGCAAGTTCAGCGACCTCTACGGCCGCAAGAAGTTCACGCAGTTCGCGATCCTTGTGTTCCTCGCCGGTTCGTTGATGTGTGCCGTCGCACCGAACATGACCCTGCTGGTGCTCGCACGGGCGGTTCAGGGAATCGGCAGCGGCGGCGCGATGGCCATGTCCTTCATCGTGATTGCCGATCTCGTGCCGCCCCGCGAGAGAGGCCGTTACGTGGGCGCGTTCACCAGCATCTTCGCGGTGTCGAGCGTGGCCGGCCCCCTCATCGGCGGGCTCATCGTCGACAACACCTCGTGGCGCTGGATCTTCATCGTCAACGTTCCCTTCGGCGTATTCGCCCTCTGGATGACCCAGCGGCATCTGCGCCTTCCCGTCATCCGCCGTGACACCACCATCGACAAGTGGGGGGCAACCTTGCTCGTCTCCGGTGTGGCACTTCTGATCATCGGACTTTCATGGTCGCCCGGTCACTACGGGTGGCTGTCGCTCCAGACCCTCGGCATGCTCGCGGGAACGGTCGCCGTGTTCGCCGTCTTCATGTGGTGGGAACCGCGAACCGCCAACCCCATCGTGCCGATGCATCTCTTCCGCAACCACACCGTGCAAGTGATGGTGCCGATGGTCAGCCTGATCAGCGCGGGCATGACCGTCGTCAGCAGTTTCATGCCGCTGTTCCTGCAGGCCGTCACCGGCGTGTCACCCACAAACTCGGGTCTCCTCCTGGTGCCGATGATGATCGGTATGACCCTCTCGAGCACATGGGTGGGTCGCCGCGTGACGGCCACCGGGCACTACCGCACGTGGCCGATCGTCGGTGCGGCGGCCGGCACGGCGGGCATGGCCATGGTGAGCCTGGTGAACTCGAGCGGCAGCCGCATTGCGGTGAGCCTCGTGGGGATGGCGATGATGGGGCTCTGCGTCGGCGCGACGATGCCCACCTCCACGACCGCCATCCAGAACTCCGTCGCCGTGATGGATCTCGGCGTGGCCAGTTCGCTCTCGCAGCTGTGCCGCAACCTCGCCAGCACCGTGGCACTCGCCGCGTACGGCGCGGTGCTGAACAGCCAACTGGAGGGTCGGGTGGACCCGCAGCTGCTGCGGGCACCCCGGAACATCGACAAGCTTCCCGAACCGGGGCGGACGCAGGCACTGGACGCGATCTCGCACGGAATCACCACGGTGTTCCGCTGGTCGGTGCCGTTGATCGCCGTGGCCCTGGTGCTCACCGTGATGGTGCGCGAACTGCCGCTGCGCCAGCATGCGGCGTTCGAGGACGAGAACGCGAGCGAGCCGGTCGGCGACTGACGCCAGCCGGCTCCCTCACCGCCTACTTGTTGCTCGGCTCCTTCGGCAGGCCCAGAACCCGCTCGCCGACGATGTTGCGCTGGATCTGGCTCGTGCCGCCCCAGATCGTCTCGGAACGCGAGAAGAAGAAGGCCGACATCATCCCGCTCACCGGGTAGCCGGGCCGGCGCTTCTCGCGGGCGGTTCCCGGCCAGTTGCCGTCACCCATCGCGGAGTCCACCAGCATCGAGTCCGCCCCGTTGATGTCAAGGGCGAGCTCCATGGCCTCCTTGTGCATCTCGGTCCAGAACATCTTGTTCGTGGCGCCGAGGGCCATCATGTCGGGGTCCTTCTTGCCCATGAGCGTCGTGGACAGCGAGCGCAGACCGTTGATGCGCAGGATCTGGATCTTCGTGTAGTACTGCACGAGACGCTGGCGGATCGTCGGGTCCTCGATGGAACCGTTCTCCTTCGCGCCGCGCACCATCGCCTTGTACTCGCTCTCGAAACGGCGGTAGCCGGTGGTGGCGCTCATGCCACGCTCGAACGCGAGGGTGGAGTTCGCCACCTGCCAGCCGTTGTTCACGCCGCCGACGACGTTCTCCTTCGGGCAGCGCGCATTGGTGAAGAACACCTCGCAGAACTCGGCGGTGCCGTCGGGCTGCACGATGCCGCGCACCTCGACGCCGGGCTGGCGCATCGGCACCAGGAGGTACGAGATGCCCTTGTGCTTCGGCGCCTCCCTGTCGGTGCGGGTGAGCAGGAAGCAGTAATCCGCGTGGTGGCCCTGGGTGGTCCACACCTTCTGGCCGTTGATGACCCACTCGTCACCGTCGAGCTCGGCCTCCGTCTTCAGCGACGCGAGGTCGGAACCACTGTTCGGCTCGCTGAACCCCTGGCACCAGCGCATCTGGCCGGAGAGGATCTTGGGGAGGAACTCCTTCTTCTGCTCCTCGGTCCCCCACTGGAGGATCGTCGGCCCGACGAGCGTGTCACCGAAGAAGTCGGCGCGCATCGGCGCCTTCGCCGCGGCGAACTCCTCCGCCAGCACGACGCCCTGCATCGTGGTGAGTCCCTTGCCGCCGTACTCCTTCGGCCAGGTCGCACAGATCCAGCCGCCCTCGAACAACTTGGTCGGCCACTCGTCGTTGAACTTCTTGCGCTGCTCGTTGGTCATCTCGAAGCCGCGGTCGAACCAACCGGCCGGAAGGTTCTCCTGCAGCCAGCCGCGGATCTCGGCGCGGAAGGCCTCGTCTTCGGGGGAGTAGTCAAGTTCCATGGGTGCAGAGTCTGTCGCACCGGGGACGGTTTCCACCCCGCCCGACAGGTGTGACCGTTCACACTCCGTTCACGCGTTCCTGACGGGCCCGAAAAGGCCCGTCCCTACGGTCGTCCCTGTGGACATCCCGCCACCGAACGACCTGTCGGCGACCGATCTCGCGGTGCTCGCTGCCCTCGTCCGTGCCCAGGGGCGTGTGCTGAGCCGGGCAGCAATCCTGCGGCTGGCCGGCCTGAAGCACCTGGCGGAGCGTCGTTGCGACACGTGCGTCGTTGCCATCCGCCGGGCACTGGGTGCGGACTCCGTGGTCACGGTGAGGGGGCGCGGCTGGCGCCTCGTCGAGGAATCTGCCGAAGACGCACGTTCTCTTCTCGCGCAACGGGACGACCAGCCCGACTGACGCGATTGCCACAGTCCCGAAACATTCGGGCGACAGCGTCGAAACGTCATCTCCCTACCGTGCAACACGTGGTCGTCCGCACGGGACGGCCCGACACGAGAGGAGAGAAGGTGAAGTTGATCACGGCCATCGTCAAGCCGCACAAGCTGGACGACGTGAAAGACGCACTGAAGTCGGCAGGTGTGCAGGGCATGACCGTTGCGGAGGTCCGGGGGTTCGGCCGCCAGGGCGGACACAGCGAGACCTACAGAGGGTCCGAGTACGCCATCGACTTCGTGCCGAAGGTGAGGCTGGAGATCGTCGTGGACGACTCATCAGTCGATGCAACTGTCGACGCCATCAGGACGTCGGCATCAACAGGAAAAATCGGCGACGGGAAGATCTGGGTCACAGACGTCGCAAGGCTCGTCCGAATCAGGACGGGAGAGGAAGGAAGCAATGCAGTCTGAGGTACAGATTCTCGGCACACAGCTGAACCTGCTGTGGGTGGTCATCGGTGCCACCCTGGTCGTGTTCATGCAGGCGGGGTTCGCGCTCGTGGAGACCGGGTTCTGCCGTGCCAAGCACGCAGCACACGTGGTGTCCACGAACTTCGCGATCTTCGGCCTCGGATTCGTGGGCTTCTTCTTCATCGGGTTCCCGCTCGCGTTCGGTGGCTTCAGCTACTCGGCGTTCGGACTCGACCAACCGATCGGTGACGCACTCCTCGGAAGCGGGAACTGGATCTTCCTGTGGAAGGGCGGCTGGGCGCTCTCGGGTGGGGGCATCACGCCGGCACTCCTCGGTTTCTTCCTCTACATGGTGGCGTTCATGGACACCGTGGCCACGATCCCGACGGGTTCGATGGCCGAGCGGTGGAAGTGGAGCAGCTTCGTCGTGTGGGGCGTCTTCTGCGGTGCGGTGTACTACCCGCTCTTCGCGGCCTGGACGTGGGGCGGCGGCTGGCTCGCAAAGACATGGGACACGATGGGACTCGGGGCCGGCTACGTCGACTTCGCCGGTTCCGGCGTGGTGCACATGGTCGGTGGGGTGGCGGCACTCGCCGGCGCCATGGTGATAGGTCCCCGCATCGGCAAGTTCAGTGCGGACGGCAAGCCACGCGCGATCCCCGGCCACCACATCCCGATGGCAATGCTCGGCACGTTCATCCTGCTGTTCGGTTGGTTCGGCTTCAACGCGGCGTCCACCTTCGCGGCCACCGATGTGCAGTTCGCGACGGTGGCAGCAAACACCGCCATCGCCGGCGCCTTCGGTGCCGTGGTTGCGATGCTGTGGATCACGAAGCGCACCGGAAAGCCCGACCCGGGCATGATGGCGAACGGGATGCTCGCGGGCCTCGTGGCCATCACCGCACCGTGCGCGTTCGTGGCGCCGTGGGCTGCGGCGGTCATCGGCTGCATTGCCGGTGTTCTCGTCATCGAGACGGTGTTCTTCGTGGAGCGCAGGCTGAAGCTGGACGACCCGGTCGGTGCCATCGCGGTGCACGGAGTGAACGGCATGTTCGGCGTGCTCGCAGTCGGCATCTTCGCCAACGGCAGCTACGGCGGTGCATGGAACGGCTCGGAAGTGAAGGGCGTCGAGGGCATCATCAAAGGTGACTGGGGCCAGCTCGGCGCCCAGGCACTCGGCGTGGTCGTGATCCTCGGTGTGATCTTCCCGGTCGCACTCACGTTCTTCAAGGTGCAGAACAAGCTGACGAAGGGCGGCATCCGCTCGACCGAGGAGGACGAGATCCAGGGTCTCGACGTCCCCGAGATGGGCGTGCTCGCCTACCCCGAGTTCGGCGCCAGCAGGCTCTGACCTCGACAACGCTCATGCGGGACCCGCGGCAGCCCCTCGAGGGGAGGCCGCGGGTCCCCGTGCGTTTAGTCTCGGGAACATGACGATGACCCCGGACGCACCCGCCAAGGCCGAGCGCTGGACCGCCCAGTGGAAGGAGCTCTACGAGGAGGTCATCAACACCGGTTTGTGCACCGGGTGTGCCGGCTGCGTGGTCACTTGCCCCCACGACGTGATCGGGTACGAGCACGAGGAGGGCAAGTACAAGCCCTTCCACCTCGAGGAGGAACTGGGCCTCGACAACTGCATCCACGGCGAGAAGGGCTGCACAACCTGCACCCGGGCGTGCCCCCGCTTCCGCACCTGGGAGTCCAGCGCGAACAAGCACCTGTTCGGCCGTGACCGCGAGGACAACGAGATGGCGGGCATCTGGGAGCAACTGCTCCTCACCCGCGCCACCGACCGCACCCAGCACGAGAAGGGCCAGGACGGCGGGTTCGTCACCGCGATGCTGTCGTGGTTGCTCGACAACGACTACATCGAGGGTGCGCTGGTGTCCGGCGTGGAGGACGACGACCGCTGGAAGGCAAAGCCCGTGCTCGTGCGCACGAAGGAGGAGGTGCTCGCCACCGCGGGCTCCCGCTACACGTACTGCGCGAACCCCCTCGCGCTCCGCGACGCGCAGCAGGCCGGTCTCTCCCGCCTCGCGCTCGTGGGAATGGGCTGCCAGGTGTCGTCGCCGCCCACGATGTGGAGCCGCAAGGCCGGCAAGGTCGGCAAGCCGTTCGTGTTCTACATCGGCCTGCTGTGCAGCAAGACCTTCGACGATGCCATCTTCAGCGAGCTCTTCGAGCCCAAGTACGGGCTGAAGAAGCAGGACATGGTGAAGATGAACATCAAGGGGGCCTTCCAGATCTGGATGAAGGACGGCTCGTTCCACGAGATCGACCTCAAGGAGTGCCACAAGTGGACGCGCGAGGGCTGCAAGACGTGCCCCGACTTCGCGGCCGAGCACGCGGACATCTCCACAGGCGGCATCGGCAAGGACAACGACTGGACGCTCACCATCGTGCGCTCGAAGCTCGGGGTCGAGGTGGTCGAGCGGATGATCAAGGACGGCGTCATCGAGGCCAAGCCGGCCCAGGAGGACGAGGTCGCGATGAAGCTGCTGCGCACGCTGTCGATCGTGAGCCGCCGCCGCTGGCCCGACTGGGCCGAGACCGCGGTGAAGATCGGCACCCCGCCGCCCAAGAAGAAGGCCGACGCACCGGCAGCAGCAGAGTCACCTGCAGGTGGCGACGGGCCGAAGGAGTGACAATGGCGATCGACCTGCATCCACAGGCAGCGATGGTGCTCGAGGCCATGGCGGCCCTCGGTGGCCCGTTGATCCACGAGTCGACGCCGGATGAGTTCCGCGCCTACTACGCCACGCGTGCGGTGCCACCCACCGAACCCATCCACGAGTCGCGCGACATCTCCGCGGGAGGCGTGCCGTGCCGCCTCTTCAGGCCGGATGCATCGGCCGTCCTTCCGCTGCTCGTCTACTACCACGGCGGCGGATGGGTGATCGGGGGCCTCGACAGCCACGACAACGTGTGCCGGTCGCTCGCGAACAGGTCGGGCGCAGCCGTGCTGTCGGTCGACTACCGGCTCGCCCCCGAACACCCCTTCCCCGCAGCGGTGGAGGACGCACTGTGTGCCCTGCGCTGGGCCCACGAGAACGCGGCCGAGATGGGCATTGACCCCGGGCGCATCGCAGTCGGGGGCGACTCCGCTGGCGGCAACCTCGCCGCCATCGTCGCCCAGCAGCGGCCGGTTCCACTGTGTTTCCAGTTGCTCATCTACCCGTCCGTCGACATGACACAGTCATTCGCGTCGCACGTGGAGAACGCCGCGGGGCCGGTGCTCACCGACAAGGCGATGGAATGGTTCATCGGGCACTACGTGCAGGACCGGTCACGGATGAAGGACGAACTCGCCTCACCGTGGTTCGCTGACGACTCCATGCTCCGCGGCACGCCACCCGCACTCGTGATCACCGCGCAGTACGACCCGCTCCGCGACGAGGGCGAGGCATACGGTGCGCGTCTCGTGAGGAACGGGACGCCGGCATCGATCGTGCGGTTCAACGGCCAGTTCCACAGCTTCTTCGGGATGCTCGGCCTGCTGGACGATGCCGAGTCGGCGCACGCAATCTCCGCCGCCGCGCTGCGCCGGGCGTTCGCCGCGTCCTAGTCGCGGCCGCAGATCTCCCGCGCGCGGGAGAACACCGCATCGAGCATCGGCTCGGTCAACCTGCCGGTGAAGGTGTTCTGCTGGCTCGGGTGGAACGAGCACACCACGGTCGGCCCGCCCCCCGGCACCGTGGCCTCGACCCCGTGCCCGAACCGTGGCCGTGGCCGCATGCCCCATTCACGCGCCACGGCAGCGAGAGCAAAGGAGCCGAGGGCAACGACACACCGCACCCCGGCCAGCAGTTCCCTCTCGCGCGCAAGGAACGGAACGCATGCATCGCGTTCCTCGTTCGACGGCTTGTTGTCGGGTGGTGCGCAGCGCACGGCGGCACTGACCCACGCACCGTCCAGGACCAGACCGTCGTCCACGCCGCTCGACCGCGACTGGTTCGCGAAGCCGGCGCGGTGCATCGCCCGGTAGAGCCAGTCACCGCTGCGGTCACCGGTGAACATCCGTCCCGTGCGGTTCGCCCCGTGCGCTGCGGGGGCGAGTCCCACCACCCACAGGGTCGCGTCGGGGTCACCGAAACCGGGAACGGGTCTCCCCCAGTACTCCTCGTCGCGGAACGACGCGCGCTTGTCGACGGCCACCTGCTCACGCCACTGCACGAGGCGCGGGCACGTGCGGCACGAGCAGATGTCGTCGTGCAGCCGCTTCAGGGAATCCACGGGGCCGACACTAGGTTGGGAGGTGCATGGCGTCGAAGAAGCAGAAGCAAGCTCCGCCGAGCGCCACGCTCGTGCTGCTGGTGCGCCACGGCCAGACCCCCACCACGGGAAAGCTGCTGCCGGGCCGTGCAGCCGGCCTGCATCTCGCCGACACCGGCCACGAACAGGCGCGCAGGGTGGCCGAACGCATCGCCGAGCTGCCGCGGGTGGACGCGGTGTACGCAAGCCCGCTTGAGCGCACGAGGGAGACGGCCACTCCGATCGCGAAGGCGACAGGGAAGCGCATCGTCACCCACAAGGGTCTCCTCGAGTGCGACTTCGGCGACTGGACCGGTGCCAAGCTGGCCGACCTCATGAAGAAACCCGAGTGGACGACGGTGCAACGCTCCCCCAGCACGTTCCGCTTCCCGAACGGGGAGTCGTTCACCGAGATGCAGACGCGCATCGTGTCGGCTCTCGATGACATCCGCTCGCGCCACCCCGGCGGCACAGTGGTGTGCGTGAGCCATGCCGACCCCATCAAGGCGGCCGTCGCACACGCGATGGGCACGCACCTCGACCTCTTCCAGCGCATCGTCATCGGCACGTGCAGCGTGAGCGCTGTCGCCTACTCCGGTTTCGGGCCGGTAGTCCTCACCGTGAACTCCACGGGTGCATCCCTCGCCGACCTCAGACCGAGCTGAGACTGCGATGACCATGCACTTCGAGTTCGAGAGCGCGGAGGGGTTCGCCACCGGAGCCATCGGGAACCCGGGCGAGCGCACGTTCTACGTTCAGGTGCGCGCGGAGGGTCGCGTGATCTCGGTCAAGTGCGAGAAGCAGCAGGTCGCCGAGATGGCGAACCACCTGCGCGGCATGCTGAACGACCTCCCCGACCCGGGCCCTGCCCCGGCAGGATCCGCGCGGCTGGCCTCGCCCGTTGAGCAGGACTTCGTCCTCGGTGCCATCGGGCTCGGCATGGACAGGGCGTCAATGAGGATGGTGGTGCAGCTCGAGGAGGCCGTGGTGCTCGACCTCGACGAGGTCGACGTGGACGATGACGATGCGATGGAGGCCTACCTCGAGGAGGAACACGCACGTGCAAGCACCGTGCGCGTCATCCTCGATGCGGCACAGGCACGGGCCTTCTGCGAGGTCGCCGATTCGGTGGTCGGCGCGGGCCGTCCGGTGTGCCGTTGGTGCGGCGGGCCCATGGAACCGTCGGGCCATGCGTGCCCGAAGATGAACTGATGCCCTGCACCGAGAACTCACGCGGGCTCCTCACCTCCGGCGAGATTGAGGTGATCGGGCGCATGCCGAACTCGAGCAATGCCACGCTCCTCGTGGATGTCACGTGCGGGGAGGAGTCCACGCGGGCGGTGTACAAGCCGGGCCGAGGTGAACGGCCGCTGTGGGACTTCCCCCCCGGTCTCTACCGACGTGAGGTGGCCGCGTACGAACTGTCACGTGCGCTCGGATGGAACCAAGTGCCGTGCACCGTGCTGCGCAGCGGCCCCTACGACGAGGGCTCCGTGCAGCTGTTCGTGGATTTTGATCCCGGGGAGCACTACTTCTCCATCCACGAATCGCGACCCGATCTTCACGACGAGCTGCGGCGCATGGCGGTCTTCGACATCATCGCGAACAACACCGACCGCAAGGGCGGCCACGTCCTTCTCGGCACGGACGGCAACGTGTGGGGCATCGACCACGGCGTGTGCTTCAGCGACGACTTCAAGCTACGCACGGTCATCTGGGAGTTCGCCGGCGAGGACATCCCTGACACGATGCTCGAACCGGTTGCTGCAGTCGCGGAGACTCCCCCGTCGACGGTCACCGACCTGCTGTCACCCGGGGAGGAAGACGCGATGGCGGAACGCATCGAGTGGTTGCTGGAGAACCGAGTTTTCCCCTCCCCCGGCAGCCGGTACGAGTACCCCTGGCCGATCCTGTGAACGGC
>JBJTFB010000138.1:0-8367 GCA_046093205.1 Acidimicrobiales bacterium | reverse complement strand
GGACGATCGTTCAGCGCGGGGTTCGACCTGAACGACTTCTCCACCCCCGATCCGCAATGGAGCACCAGGGACACCGCCGATCTCGGTCGTCTCATGGCCGAGGCCGTCACCGGCATGACCGCCGTGACCATCGCCGCAATCCAGGGCCACTGTGTGGGCGGTGTCCCTGGTGCTCCATTGCGGATCGGGGGTGGAGAAGTCGTCGAGGTCGAACCCCGCGCTGAACGATCGTCCCTCGCCGCGCACCACCACGACCTTCACGTCGCGCTGCATGTCGAACCAGCGCGCAGCCCCCGCGAGCTCGATGAGGGTGCGCCGCGACAGGGCGTTCAGCCTCTCCGGCCGCGCCAGCGTCAGCATGCCGACGGCACCGTCGGCCTCCACCCTGAGTGTCTCGAACCGATCCGACACGGTGCCCCCTTCCCCCTGCCGATGCGGGCAGGGACCGAACGTCCCCATAGTGTCTAGTCGTTCCCGCCGTGTCCCGCGGCGGCCCGGTCACGGAGGACTCACATGGAACGCGAAGCCTGGATCATCGATGCTGTTCGTTCGCCGCGAGGCAAGGGTAAGGAGAACGGCGCACTGCACAACGTGCACCCGCAGCGCATCCTGGCGCAGGTGCTGAACGCCCTGCGCGACCGCAACGGCCTCGACACCTCCCTTGTGGACGATGTGGTGATGGGATGCGGCGCCGGCAGCGGCGACCACTCGATGGACATCGCGCGGATGGCCGCACTGGATGCCGGTTGGTCGCTGGACGCCCCCGGGGTCACCCTCAACAGGTTCTGTGGCTCCGGCCAGCAGGCCGTGAACTTCGCCGCGATGGGCGTGCTGTCGGGCATGCAGGACTGCGTGGTGGCCGGCGGCATCGAGTCGATGTCGCGCCCGTCGCCGATGCATGTGGACGGCTTCACGGCGAACAACGCGCACCTTCGCGACCAGTTCGACATGGTGCCCCAGGGCATCTCGGCCGACCTGATCGCCACGCTCGAGGGTTTCACCCGCGAGCAGTGTGACGCACTCGCGATGGAGTCCCAGCGCCGCGCCGCCGAGGCGATTGCCGAGGGGCGTTTCGAGCGCTCGCTCGTGCCCATCTTCCACGATGACGGGACGCTCGCGCTCGCCAAGGACGAGCACCCGCGGCCCGGCACCACCATGGAGGACCTCGCCAAGCTCCAGCCGAGCTTCGCCCAGATGGGTGCGTACCGGAAGGACCCCGACGGACTCTCCATCGACGAGACCGCACTGAAGGCGTACCCGCAACTGAAGTCGATCGACCACGTGCACCACGGCGGCAACTCCTCCGGTGTCGTGGACGGGGCCGGGGCGGTGCTTGTGGTGTCACCTGAGTTCGCGCGGGCCAACGGTCTCACGCCGCGGGCGAAGATCACGATGACCGCCGTTGCCGGCACCGAGCCGGTGATCATGCTCACCGCCCCCGGACCGGCGGCCAAGCGTGTGGTGGAGAAGGCCGGCATGACGTTCGGCGACATCGACCTCTTCGAGGTGAACGAGGCGTTCGCCTCCGTGGTGCTGAAGTTCTTCAAGGACACCGGCGTCGACCCCGCAAAGGTCAACGTGAACGGCGGCGCAATGGCCCTCGGTCACCCGATCGGAGCGACAGGGTCGATGCTCATCGGCACGTTGCTCGACGAGATGGAGCGTCGCGACCTGCAGACGGGTCTCGTCACCATGTGCACCGGCGGCGGCATGGGCACCGCCACCATCATCGAACGGATCTGACCGCACCGCCTGATGGCGGTCCGTGAAGCCCGTCCACGGACGCCTAATGGCGGTCCGTGAAGCCATAGGTCGCGCGGAGGTTCCCGTCGGTGAGCACGTCGGCGGGCGCCCCCTGGGCGATCAACCTGTGCGCCAGCAGCAGCACCGTGTCGGCAGGCTCCGCGTCCACGAGGTCGTGCGTGGCCATCACCACGCAGTGCCCGAGATCACGCTCCTCCTGCACCATGCGGGCGACAGCCTTGCGGCCCTGGGCGTCGAGACCCGCGGTGGGCTCGTCGAGCAGCACAACCTGTGCGCGGCGTGCCAGCACCTGCGCGAGATGCACACGTTGCTGCTGGCCGCCCGACAGCGCATGCATGGGCTTGTTGCGGAACTGGCCGACCCCCATCCGCTCCATCGCGGTGTCGACGGCCTCCCTGTCATCGGGGCCGACGCGGCGCAGGAGCCCGAGCGAGGCGAAGCGACCCATGCGCACGACGTCGGCTGCCCGCAGGGGAAGAGTGGCGAGCGACTTCGGGTGCTGCGGCAGGTAGGCAACATCGGCGGCGCGCTGGCCCGGCCACTGCCCCATCACCCTGCAGTCGCCCGACACCGGCTCGAGCAGACCGGCAAGCGTGCGCAGGATGGTGCTCTTTCCGGATCCGTTCGTGCCCATGAGCACCACGAGGCCGCCCGGCTCCACCGAGAGATTGATGCAGTCGACCACCACATGACGGTCGAAACCCACTGCGAGGTCGTCGGTGTCGATCAGGGCCATCAATGACCGTGCCCGGGGTGAGGGTGCGCACCGTGTGACGGATGGGCCGACATGAACCCGCTCGCCCCGCCGCGCACCAGCAGTGCCACCACGAACACGGCGACGGCAACAACCACGACCGTCGCGCCCGCCGCGAGGTCGTGCCGGTAGCTGAGCAGCAGACCGAGCCACGTGCTGGCCGACCCGATCACTGCGGACACCGCGATCATCGACCCGATGCGCCGTGTGACGAGAGCTGCCGTGGCGGCGGGCGCCAGCAACATGCCGAACACGAGGAGTGTGCCCACCGTCTGGAAGGAGGCCACCACCGCCACCCCGATCAGGCCCAGCATCGCCGTGTTGTGGAGCGACGAACGGAACCCGGAGGTGTCGGCGAGGTCTTCGTCCACGCACAGCAGGAGGAACGGCCTGCGCAGCAGCACGACGACGACGGCAACCGCCACGGTCGCGACAGCGAGCCACGCGAGGCGCTCACGGGTGACACCGAGCAGCTGTCCGAACAGCACGGAGGTGAGGTCGCCCGTGAAACTGTCGGAGCGCGACGTGATGATGACACCGAGTGACAACATCCCCACGAACAACAGGCCGATTGCGGTGTCGGCCGACAGCCGCGTCCGGGCCTGCACGACCCGGATGCCGCCCATCATGACGAGTGCCCCCACCGCCGCGCCGGCAACTGTGGACACGCCCGCAAGCGCGGCAAAGGCGATTCCCGGCAGGACGCCGTGCGCCAGTGCGTCCCCCACGAAGGCCATGCCGCGCAGCACCACAAACGTGCCGATGAAGGCGCACAGGATGCTCACGAGAACACCGGCCCACAGGGCATCACGCAGGAACGCGTTGTCGACGAACGGCTGCCAAAGCGAACTCACAGTGCGAGACCCTCCGCGATGCCGGTGGCGAGCGCAACGACGTACCCCGAGTACGAACCGTCGGCCGGAAGCGAATGGACCCCCAGTTCCACCACCTTCACCCCGGTGATCTCGCGGATCTTCTCGGCGACCGACCGCGAGGAACCCTGCTCCACGAATACGGCACGGACGGCACCCGGAGTGCCACGCGCCTTCTCCACGTCGTCGACGATCCGCTGCACCTGGGCCGCGGATGTCTCCGCACCCGACGAGAACGACGGTGTCACCACGCCGGCCACCTCGCACCCGAACCGCCGGGCGAAGTACTCGAGAGCGTCATGGTCCGTCACGAGGACACACGACCCGGCAACTCCGGACAGTTCAGAGGCTGCCTTCTCGTGCGCGCGCTCCAGGGCCGTCCTCGCGCCTGCCAGCGCTGCGGCACCGTCGACCGGCGCAATCGACCCCAGAGCGGCGGCCAGCTCGTCGACCGCCTCGAAAACCGTGAGCGGGTCGGTGAACACATGGGGATCGCCGTCCCTCACGGTCACGTGGTCGGTGAGGGTGAGCACCGGCACACCCTCCTTCTGCTTCCGCGCGATGAGGTCCTCGATGCCGTGCTCGTAATCGAGCCCCACCTGGACGATCAACCGCGCATCCGACAGCTCCGCAATGTCCGATGCGGACGGCTCGTGGTCGTGCGGATCCTTGCCGTCGGGAATCATGGTGCGCACGTCGAAGGCATCACCGCCCACCAACCTCACGATCGACTGCACGACCGAGTTCGAGGCCACCACCACGGGCCGCTCCGCCTCCTGCGCGACGGTGCTGTCGGTGGATCGAGGCGCCGACCCACCGCAGGAAGCAACTGCTGTTGTGCACGCCACCAAGCCAGCAACAACTCGCCAGGTATGTCGGACCGCAGGCCGACCGGAGATGAAATCGCATGGTGTCATAGTGAGAACGGTTCTCATTATTACTTGGGGAGCCAAGAAAGCGCAACCCCGCCACAGACACGGCCTGAAATAGGGTCATTCCATGCCCGGCCAGTTCCTGCACCCCTTCGCCAAGCCGTCCCGGGAGTCGTTCATCCGACTGGTGCGGGGCCAGGGGGCCAGCGTGTGGACCCACGACGGCCGCGAACTGATCGACGGAATGGCCAGCCTCTGGTACTGCGCGGTCGGCCACGGACGACGCGACATGGCCGAGGCCGTGAGCAACCAGATGACCACGCTCGAGGCGTACTCCGCGTTCGATCCGTTCACCACGGAACCTGCCGACGAGGTGGCCGCGCGCATCGCGGGCCTCTCCCCCGTGCCTGCCGCACGGGTGTTCCTGTGCGGCAGTGGCAGCGAGGCCGTGGACTCCGCGATGAAGCTGGCGCGCGTGTCGCACGTGCAGGCGGGCAGGCCCGAGCGCACCGTCATCATCAGCCGCACCCGTGGCTACCACGGCACGAACTACGGCGGCACGAGCGCGCAGGGCATCGCGCCGAACAGGGCCGGCTACGGCGTGTTGCTGGAGGACGTCATCCAGGTCGATGCCGACGACATCGAGGCGATGAGTCTCGAGATGGAACGCCACTCGGGCCGCATGGCTGCCGTGATCGCGGAGCCCGTGCAGGGAGCCGGCGGCGTGTTCCCCGCTGACGACGAGTACCTGCGCTCCCTGCGCAGGCTGTGCGACCGGCACGGTGCGTACCTCATCTTCGACGAGGTCATCACCGGTTTCGGCCGTCTCGGGGAATGGTTCGGTGCCACGCACTACGGGGTCACCCCCGACATGATCTGCTTCGCGAAGGCCGTCACGAGCGGCTACCAGCCACTCGGTGGTGTGGTGTGCGGCACCGCGGTGACCGCACCGCTCGAGGCCGACCCGGACTTCTTCCTCCGCCACGGGTACACGTACTCGGGCCACGCCAGCGTGTGCGCAGCCGCACTGAAGAACATCGAGATCCTCGAGACCGAGGCGCTTCTCCCCCGCGCACTCGAGATCGGCCGGCGACTTTCGGAGGGCCTGCACTCGATCGCCGCAGACGGCACCATCGCCGGCGTGCGGGGCCGGGGCGCCGTGTGGGCAGCCGCACTGCGGCCCGACCAGGACGCGGTGCGCATCCGCGACCGCATGCTGGAGCTCGGGGCCATCACCCGGGCCATCAACGACTGCAACACGTTCTGCCCGCCGCTCGTGATCACCGATGCGCAGATCGACACCCTGCTCGACATCTTCGCCACGGCCGCCTCGGGCCGCTGACGGCTCCGTTCAGCGCGGCAGGCGCGTGATGAGGCTGCTGGTGTCGAGCCGGGACGAACCCGACCCCATGAGCTCGCGGTAGTAGCCGAGCACGATCTCGGTGACAGGAACGGCGGAGCCGTTCCGACGGGCTTCGTCGACGACGAATCCGAGGTCCTTCACCATCCACTCCACGGCGAAACCGAAGTCGAACCTCCCGTCCGCCATGGTGTGGCCGCGGTTCTCCATCTGCCACGACTGGGCAGCGCCCTTGCTGATCACCTCCAGCACGGCATGGGGGTCGAGACCCGCGTTGGACGCGAACGCGATGCCCTCGCTCAGGGCCTGCACGAGACCGGCGATGCACACCTGGTTCACCATTTTCGCCAGCTGGCCCGCCCCGGCCTCACCGAGGCGCACGCACGACCGCGAGTACGCATCGATGACAGGAGCGGCCCGCTCGAACGCAGTCCCGTCGTCGGCGCCGCACATCACGGTGAGCTGGCCGTTCTCCGCACCCGCCTGCCCGCCGGACACCGGCGCATCGACGAAGAGAACACCCCGCGCCGCACAGGTCGATGACATCTCGCGGGCAAGTTCGGCCGACGTGGTGGTGTGGTCGACCACCACCGAACCGGGGGCGAGACCCTCCAGAACCCCGTTCGGCCCCGCCACCACCTGACGCACGTCGTCATCGTTGCCCACGCAGACGAACACGAACTCGCATCCGCGCGCAGCGTCCGCAGGGATCGCATGGGCCACGCCCGTGTGGCACGAGGTCCACTCGGTGGCGCGTGTTGTGGTGCGGTTGTAGACCGACACGTCGTGACCGGCGACCGCGAGATGGCCGGCCATGGGGAACCCCATCACGCCGAGGCCGCAGAACCCCACCCGGGCCACGGTCTACTCGTCGTCTTCGTCGTCGTCGGACTTCTTCTTCGCCGGCGCGGCCGCCTTCTTGGCTGCTTTTGCCGGCTTCAGCACACCCTTCTCGAGGGCTGCGTTCAGGAAGCGCTCGGCCTCCTCGTTCGACACCTTGAGGGCCGGCGCGATCTCGGAGATCAAGTTCACTCGCGCCCGCTCGTACATGGTCCGCTCGGCCGCCGACAGGGATGCGTCACGGTTCCGCGCCGCGAGGTTTCTCACGACCTCGGCGACCTGATAGACGTCGCCACTTTTCAGTTTCTCCTGGTGGTTCTTGAACCGCCGCGACCAGTTCGAAGGCACACGGGGGTCGGCCTTCGACAGCACGGCCACGAGGTCCTCCAGCTCGTCGGGGTTCACCGGGGGCCGCACGCCGACTTCGTCGAGTTTCGCGGTGGGGACGCGCAGGGTCATCTCGTTGATGACGGTCTCAAGAATGAGGTACTCCTCCTTCTTGCCGAAGAAGTCGAGCTTCTTGATTCCCTTCACCTTGCATGCGCCGTGCTGGGGGTAGATGACGATGTCATCCTTCTTGAAACTCACGGAAAGCAGTGTAGGTGAGGGGTGCGTCAATGCCACATCCTGCGCGATCGTGCGGCGCCCCCGGCAGGACTCGAACCTGCAACCTACGGATTAGAAGGCCGTGGCTCTATCCAATTGAGCTACGGGAGCCGATGGCCTGATTGTACCGACGTCGCGATTCGTCGTTCAGGGAACCGACGAGATCAGAGTGCGCCGCAGGAAGTCAAGCGCGGTGATCACGCTCATCTGGCGCATCTGGTCGCGCGCGGGCGGCATCATCCATGTGCCCGCCACAGTCGAACCGTCAGGGAGCGTCACCGCGGCGCACAGAGTGCCGACGGCGCGTCCGTCCTGTTCATCGGGCCCGGCAACCCCGGTGAGGGCGAGTGCCACATCACACCCGAGCACGCGCCGCGCGCCGGTTGCCATCTGTATCGCTGCCTCCTCGGAGACCACCGGACCGGGGTCGACCCCGAGAACGTCGAATTTCACGTCGCTTGCATAGCTCACCACCCCGCCGCGGAACACCGACGACGAACCGGCCACGTTCGTGCTGCGCCCGCCCACGAGACCACCGGTGACGGACTCCGCGAGGCCGAGCGTGAGGCCGCGTGCACGCAGCAAGTCGAGCACCACCGACTCCATGGTGTCGTCGTCGGTCCCGAACACCACGTCGCCGACCACTGCCCGCACGCGTCCGTCCCAGTCGTCCAGCATCCCCGTGGCGCTTGCCGCATCGGCCGCCTTCACGGTGAGACGGACCTTGATGCCCTCCCACCCGCTCGCGAGGAACGCGAGTGTCGGGTTGCCCAGTCGGTCGAGTTCGCCGATGATGCCGTCGAGGCGCTCGTTCAGCCGCGACTCGCTGTCACCCCAGGTGCGCAGCACACGGCTCGCGATCACGGCGCGCTCGCCGCTGCGGGCCAGGAGATCGGGGAGCACGGCCCGCTCGAACATGTCCTTCATCTCGTGTGGCACCCCCGGCACCGCATACACCACGCGGTCACCGACCGGGCAGATGAGGCCCGGGGCGGTGCCCCGTGTCTGCGGGATCACCGTGGCGCCCGTCGGGACCAGTGCCTGGCGCAGGTTGTTCGCGGGCATCTCCCTGTTGCGCCTCGCGAACACCCCGCGGATCACCGCGGCAACGGAGTCGTCCTGCACGAGTTCTGCACCCATCAATGATGCGATCGCCTCGCGCGTGAGGTCGTCGTGCGTGGGCCCGAGCCCGCCGCACACGATCACCGCGTCCGCGTCCACCAGGGCGACCGAGAGTGCATCCTCCATGCGGCCGAGGTTGTCCCCCACCTTCAGCTGCAGGTGGGATTCGATTCCGGC
>JBJTFB010000137.1:0-2668 GCA_046093205.1 Acidimicrobiales bacterium | reverse complement strand
CCGCGCGTGGTGCCCATCGTGCCCGACGAGGCACGCACGTTCGGCATGGATTCCCTGTTCCGCGAGCTGCGCATCTATGCATCACAGGGCCAGAAGTACGAACCGGTCGACCATGACCTGCTGCTGTCGTACGTGGAGTCCGCAAAGGGGCAGATCCTGGAGGAGGGCATCACCGAGGCCGGCTCGATGAGCAGCTTCATCGCGGCAGGAACCTCGTACGCAACGCACGGCGTGCCGATGGTGCCCTTCTACATCTTCTATTCGATGTTCGGTTTCCAGCGCGTGGGCGACCTCGCATGGCTCGCTGCCGACCAGCGCACCCGCGGCTTCCTGCTCGGCGCCACCGCCGGCCGCACCACGCTCCCCGGTGAGGGCCTCCAGCACCAGGACGGCCACAGCCTGCTCCTGGCCAGCACGATCCCCGCGTGCCAGGCATACGACCCCGCATGGGCCTACGAGATGGCCGCCATCGTGCGCCACGGGATCCGCCGCATGTACGGCGACGACCCCGCCGACATCTACTACTACGTCACCCTGTACAACGAGAACCTCGCCATGCCGCAGCGCCCCGCCCACGTGAGTGATGCCGACATCATCGACGGCATCTACCTGTGGAGGCCCGCGGAGGGTACACCGCATGCATCAGTGTTGTTCTCGGGCACTGCATCCACCGCCGCCATCGATGCCGCTGCGTTGCTGCGCGAGCGCTGGGGTGTGAACGTGGAACTGTGGTCGGCCACGTCGTACAAGTCACTGCGTGAGGACGCCATGGAGACCGAACGCTGGAACCGCCTGCACCCGGGCGAGACCCCGCGCACGTCCATCCTCGACCGCACGCTGAACACCGGCAACACCCCCGTTGTCGCGGTCACCGACTTCATGCGCATCGTGAGCGAGCAGATTGCCCCGCACGTGCACGGACGCCGCTTCCTCGCTCTCGGCACCGACGGCATGGGCCGCAGCGACACCCGTGCCGCGCTGCGCCGCCACTTCGAGACCGATGCGGAGCACGTTGCGGTCGCCGTGCTGTCCACTCTCGTGGGCAGCCACGGCATCACCGCCGACACCGTGCGCTCGGCAATCCGCGATCTCGGCATCGACCCCGATGCCCCCAACGGACTCACGAGGGACTGAACATGGGAACCCTGTACATCACCGGCAACACGGCCTCGGACAGGTTGCTGAACTCGAACGGAACCGCACTGCTCATCGGCATGCTGCTCGACCAGCAGGTGCCCATGGAGTGGGCGTTCAACGGTGCGTTCACGCTGAAGGCACGGCTCGGTCACCTCGACCCGCGTCGCATCGCCGCGATGGACCCCGCCGACTTCCTCGCGGTGTGCACCGAGAAGCCCGCGATCCACCGGTTCCCGAAGGCCATGGCGGCGCGCATCCAGGGCATGTGCGGCGTGCTCGCGGAGAAGTACGGCAACAAGGGCGAGAACATGTGGCGCGGCGTCGATGACGCCGACGAGCTCTTCGCGCGCCTGCGCGAACTGCCCGGTTTCGGCGAGGAGAAGGCGCAGATCTTCGTGGCTCTGCTCGCCAAGCGTTTCGACGTGAAGCCGAAGGGCTGGAAGAAGGCAGCCGGCGTGTTCAGCGACGGCCGGCCCCGCACGGTTGCCGACATCACGAGCCCGGAGACCCTGCTGAAGGTGCGCGCGTGGAAGAAGATGGAGAAGGCGGCCGAACGGGACAAACAGTCCCGCCCCCTGAAGAAGACCCCCAAGTAGCGTTCTCCGCGTGACCACGCTCATCACCGGCGGTGCCGGCTACATCGGCTCGATAACCGCACGCGCCATCCGCGCGTCGGGCCGCGCCGTGGTGGTGCTCGACACCCTGGAGAACGGCCACCGGAAGGCCGTGGGAGACGCCCCGTTCGTGCAGGGAAACGTGGCCGACCGTGACCTCGTGCGGCGCACCGTCGAGGAGCACGGCGTCGACGAGGTCGTGCACTTCGCCGCCTACAAGGCCGTCGGCGAGTCCATGTCGAACCCGGGCAAGTACTTCGCCAACAACGTGGCCGGTTCGCAGGCGCTGTTCGGCGCGCTGCACGACTGCGGCGTGCACCGCGTGGTCTTCTCCTCCACCGCCGCGGTGTACGGCACGCCCGACCGCGTGCCCGTCACCGAGGACGATCCCGTCCGCTGCGAGAGCGTGTACGCCGAGACCAAGTGGATGATGGAGCGCACGCTCGAGTGGTACGCGCGCACCACACCGCTGCGCAGCGTGCGCCTGCGCTACTTCAACGCCGCCGGTGCCAGCGATGATGCATCACTCGGCGAGAACTGGGACTTCTCGGAGAACCTCGTGCCCCACGTGATGAAGGCCGTGCTCGGGCACTCGGCGGGTCTCAAGGTGTTCGGAAACGACTGGCCCACCCACGACGGCACCGGGGTGCGCGACTACATCCACGTGGAGGACCTCGCCACCGCCCACATCGCCGCGCTCGACCACCTCGCCGGTGGCGGGGAGTCCGTCACGCTGAACGTGGGCACCGGGCAGGGCATGAGCGTGCTCGAGATCATCGCCGCAACGGAGCGGGTCACCGGTGCGCGCGTGCCGCACGAGATCGTGGGTCGCAGGCCCGGCGACGTGTCGGAGGTGTGGGCCGATGCGTCCCGAATCCGCGACCTCACAGGATGGGAACCGCGCCGCACGCTGGACG
>JBJTFB010000136.1:0-3531 GCA_046093205.1 Acidimicrobiales bacterium | reverse complement strand
TGGGTACACCGGCGGCACTGAACGACTTCGACCGCATGTGCGAGAACTTCCGCACGATGGGAAAACCGACGATCGCGGCAATCGATGGTCGGGTGGGGGGTGGCGGCAGCGAACTCACGCTCGCGTGTGACATGAGGTTCGCCTCTCCGCGTGCGGTCTTCAATCAACCGGAAGTCGCCCTCGGCATACTCCCGGGCGGGGGTGGCACGGTGCGTCTGCCCCGGCTCATCGGCCGCAACAGGGCGATGGAGGTCGTGCTGGGTGCCGAGGACATTGATGCGGACACTGCGGAATCATGGGGTTGGGTGAACCGTGTCGTCGCCGACCCGGTCGCCCACTCGTTCGCTCTTGCGCGCCGCATCGCGTCGTTCCCTCCGAACGCCGTGAGGGAAGCCAAGGAGTCGGTGTTGCGAAGCGACACTGGGGTTGAGGAGGCACTTCGGGAGGAGTCCGGCGGGTTCAACCGGCTGCTTGCCGACCCGCGTGCGCATGCCGCAATGAGTCGGTTCATGGAGCGCGGGGGACAGACACCCGAGGGGGAGTCGCGACTCGGAGAACTCGCAGGGGAACTTGGCGACTGACAAGAATCGGTCCATGACCTCACTATTCGACGCTGTCCATTTCGCCCACGGGCCGTCCATGCCGAATCGGTTCATGCTGGCGCCGCTCACCAACCAGCAGAGCCATGAGGACGGCACGCTGTCAGACGAGGAGCACAGGTGGCTCACCATGCGAGCAGAGGGCGGGTTCGGGCTCACCATGACGTGTGCCTCGCACGTGCAGGCGGTGGGCAAGGGGTTCTCCGGCCAGCTCGGCATCTTCGGCGACCAGCACATCGAAGGTCACCGACGTCTCGCGCACGACATCAAGCGGCACCACAGCCTCGCCATCGTGCAGCTGCACCATGCCGGCAACCGTTCACCGAAGGAGATTGTGGGGACTCCGGTGTGCCCGAGCGACGACCCCGACACGGGGGCGCGCGCCCTCACCGGTGACGAGGTGGAGCAGCTCACCGAGGACTTCGTGGCCGCGGCCGTGCGGTGCGAGACCGCCGGGTACGACGGTGTCGAGCTGCACGGGGCGCACGGCTATGTGATTGCCCAGTTCCTCTCGGCCGAGCTGAACCGGCGTACCGACCGGTGGGGCGGTTCGCTCGCCAACCGATCACGCCTGCTGTTCGACGTCATCGACGGCATCCGCGCCCGCACGTCGGCATCGTTCAACCTCTCCGTGCGTCTCTCGCCCGAGCGGTTCGGCCTGCGCACCGCGGAGATCGTGGAGGTGTACGGGCGTCTCGTCGACGAGGCGAAGGTGGACTTCATCGACATGTCACTGTGGGACTGCACGAAGAACGGCATCGACGAAGGTTTCACCGACCGGAGGCTCATCGACGTGTTCGCCGGCATCGAGCGCGGCGACGTGCGCCTGGCGGTCGCGGGGAAGCTGTACACGGCGGCTGACTGCCGGTTTGCTCTCGAGCACGGTGCCGACATGGTGGCCATCGGTCGCGGAGCCATCCTTCATCACGACTTCCCGCGGCAGTGTGCCGACGATGCGGACTTCGCGGCACGACCGCTGCCCGTCCCGCGCGCGACGCTCCTGGAGGAAGGTCTCTCGGAGGCGTTCGTCGGCTACATGGGCAACTGGAAGGGCTTCGTCGCCGACTGACCCGGTGAACGAAGAAGGGGCCCCCTTGCGGGAGCCCCTCCATCGTTCGCGTCGGCCACGTGAGTGTGGCCAACTTCCGTCAGGGTGCGGTGCCGTTTCCGTTCATCCCGATGGGCGGGAAGACGTTCGGCAGCACCATCGTGCACGGGATCGTGCGGCCCATCGGCGCAGCAAGTGCGTTGCACCAGGACTCCGCCTTGTCGCCGAGAATGGTCAGGGCCTCGGTCGGGGTCTTCACCTGCACCAGCTGCTGGCACTTGTCGGCCGGGAAACCGATGGCACCGCATGCTCGGTTGAACTCGGCGGCCTTGTCGAACTTGGGCGGCCCGCTCGGGCGGCCGGTGCTGATGTTGGTATTCGGCTGCTGCTGCTGGATGTGCTTGTTGTTCTCGGCCTGGGCCTGGTCCATGTTCTGGTTGAACTCCTTGTCCTCCTCGATCTCGGCCTGCAGGTCCTCGTCGCCCTCGGCGGCGAGAGCGGAGATGTACTCAACCCGGTACTCGCGGGCCTTGGAGGCCTTGACGCCCGCGGGGCGCTTCGTGATCACGACGCGGTACAGCACCACACCGTCCTGCCACATGTCCTCCTCGTCGAAGCCGGAGATCTCGAACTTCACACGGCCGCCGCGGGTCTTGCCGGAGATGTACTCCTCCCACTCGGGCTCGTCCTCGTCGTAGGCAACCTCGACTCGTGCCGACACGTTCTTGCTCTTCGGGTTGACGCTGATGAGGAATGCGCAGTCGTCCTCGTCGGAGCCCTCCACGTGCTCACCGTCGGCGCAGTCGCCCGTGAGCATCACCTTCACGCTGCCGGCCGTGGCCGCGCCCGCCTGTCCCGGTGCGAAACCGAGCAACAGCGACAAGCCGGCGAAACCGGCCAAAAACTTCCGTACCTTCATGGGTGCCCCCTGTCCGGGCCGGGATGGCCCGCCGACTGAACCCTATTCGGTTCCCGGGCCCGCGCAAATGTCCCGGGCCGGATTTTTCTGTGGGTGAATCAGCGGAGGTTGACCGGGGTTCCGGCCTTCACCTGGTCGAAAAAGTCGTTGCCCTTGTCGTCCACCACGATGAATGCGGGGAAATCGCGCACCTCGATGCGCCACACCGCCTCCATGCCCAGTTCGGCGTATTCCAGCACCTCGACCTTCGTGATGCAGTCCTGGGCCAGCCGGGCGGCCGGGCCGCCGATCGAGCCGAGGTAGAAGCCGCCGTGCTGGCGGCACGCGTCGGTGACCTGGCGGGAGCGGTTGCCCTTGGCGAGCATCACGAACGAGCCGCCGGCCTCCTGGAACTCGGCGACGTAGGAGTCCATGCGGCCGGCCGTGGTGGGGCCGAACGATCCCGATGCCATCCCGTCGGGGGTCTTTGCCGGGCCCGCGTAGTACACGCAGTGGTTCTTCATGTAGTCGGGGAGGCCCGCACCGGAGTCGAGACGCTCCTTCAGTTTCGCGTGCGCGATGTCGCGTGCCACAACCATGGGGCCGGTGAGCATCACACGCGTCTTCACCGGGTGGCGCGACAGGGTGGCGCGGATCTCGTCCATCGGCCGGGTGAGGTCGATGTGCACCACCTCGTCGCTCAGTTCCTCGTGCGTGACCTCGGGCAGGAACCGCGCGGGGTCGGTCTCGAGCTGCTCGAGGAACACACCGTCACGCGTGATCTTGCCGAGGGCCTGACGGTCGGCACTGCAGGACACCGCGAACGAGACGGGGCAGCTGGCGCCGTGGCGCGGCAGGCGAATGACGCGCACGTCGTGGCAGAAGTACTTCCCGCCGAACTGGGCGCCGATGCCGGTCTGCTGGGAGACCCGCAGCACCTCCGCCTCGAGCTCGACGTCACGGAACCCCCGGCCCGCCTCGTTGCC
>JBJTFB010000135.1:0-11393 GCA_046093205.1 Acidimicrobiales bacterium | reverse complement strand
GCCGTTCACAGGATCGGCCAGGGGTACTCGTACCGGCTGCCGGGGGAGGGGAAAACTCGGTTCTCCAGCAACCACTCGATGCGTTCCGCCATCGCGTCTTCCTCCCCGGGTGACAGCAGGTCGGTGACCGTCGACGGGGGATTCTCCGCGACTGGCCGCACCTGCTGCGCGTGCGCGACAGGGCGAGGGCCGCCGTCGACACCGGACGCCAGCTGTGGCCGATTGCGACGCTCGCCAACCACCGCCTCGCGCTGTGGGCACCGGCTGCGCTCGCCGTGCGCGCACTCGACGACACCGCGCGCACGTTCATGCCGGGCCCGGTCAGTGAGATCCTCGCCGTGCACCACGGTTGGGAGGAGACCGAGCCACACCTCCCGCACGGTCACGACCGGTCGCTGTTCGCACACGAACGGTCGCTGCGCGGAGACCCCGTTCCGCCGGACGAGCCGTCCCTCATCGATGTCCCGTTCGCACCACAGGACTGGGAGCCGCGGTACCTGCCCGCCGTTTACACCGATGACGGCGTGGATGCCCCGCCGCCGGGCCTGCCGCGCCTCGACACGAGGCTGGAGCCCGGCAGCAGCGCCCCGATCGACGACCCCGAGACCGTCACCGCGTTCCGGATGCTCGTGGAACCGTGGACCGCGCAGTCGAACGGCCGTGCATCATGCACGGTCTCCGAGGGAGGTCTGCCGGAGGCGCTCCACGCGGCCGGTGCCGGCGTGTGCGACGTCGCGCGCATCGACCACCGCACCGGGCTCGCCATGCTCGCCTGGGCGGGGGCATCGGGTGGCGCACACGGACGCAGACGCGGCCTCGCCACGGCCCGCTCGAACACATGGTGGTTCCTCGCAGTGCTCACCGGTCTCCATGAGGGCTGGCCCTGTGACCCAGACGAGCTCGGGGACGTGACGGAACAGCTGGAGTGGTGGGTGTGGCGGCCGCACGGGCACACCGACACAGGGTGGAACGTGAGGCTGGTTCTCGTTGACGGAGACGAGGGCCTGTCGTGTGCGCTCGACGCACACGACCAAGCCTGATCAACGACCCTTCAGGGCCTCGATCAGCTTCGGCACGACCTTCAGTGCGTCACCCACGATGCCGAGGTCGGCGACACCGAAGATCGGTGCCTCCTTGTCCTTGTTGATCGCGATGATGTTCTTCGAGCCCTTCATGCCCACCATGTGCTGGGTGGCACCGGAGATGCCGACCGCGATGTACACGTTCGGCTTCACGACCTTGCCGGTCTGGCCGACCTGGTAGGAGTACGGCACCCAGCCGGCGTCGACGATCGCGCGGGAGGCACCGGGTGCGCCCTTCAGCAGCTTCGACAGCTCCTCGACGAGCCCGTAGTTGCCGGCCTCGCCGAGACCACGACCACCCGACACCACGATGTCGGCCTCGTCCAGCTTCGGACCGGAGGTCTCCTCGACGTGCACGGCCTGCACCTTCGCGCCACCGACTGCACCGAGATCGGGCACGGTCACCGCGGTGACCGCCGCTGCCGCGCCGCCGGACTCCTCCGGGGCGAACGACTTCGGGCGGAACGCGGCAAGGTACGGACCCGAACCCGTGAACGTGGTGCTCACGAGAGTGTTGCCGCCGAAGATCGGGGTGGTGACGGTGACACCGTCCCCGGACTCGGCGACGTCGATGTTGTTCGTGATCACCGTGCGGCCGAGCTTCACCGACAGACGCGACATCACGTCGCGGCCCTCGTAGTTCTGCGGGAACATGATGAGATCCGGCGTCTCGCCGCCGTCGATGACTGCCTTCATGGCCGCCGCGACGGCGACGCCCGGCAGGTGCGGGCCGTGCTCGGCCACGTAGACCTTGGTTGCGCCATGCGCACCGACTGCTGCGGCGGAGTCGCCGCCGCCGTTGCCGGTGAAGACGACGACGTTGGAGGCGAGCGTGCGCGCCTTGGAGACGAGCTCGAGCGTGCCTGAGGTGGGTGCGCCGTTGGCGACCTGTCCGAAGACCCAGATGTTGTTCAGTGCCATGTTCTTCCCGTTCCCGTCTCTCAGATGACCTTCAGGTTCTCGAGGTAGGCGACGATCTTGCCGAACGTCTCGCCGTCGTCCTCGATGATCTCGCCCGCCTGGCGCGCCTCTGCCTGCGCCACGTTCGTGATCTTCTGTCCCGCACCGTCCCAGCCGACGGGTGACACGCCGAGGTCGGACGCCTTCACTTCCTCGATCGGCTTCGACTTCGCGGCCATGATGCCCTTGAAGCTCGGGTAGCGCGGCTCCACCACACCGGCGGTGACGCTGATGAGCGCGGGCAGCGGACAGGTGACCTCGTCGTAGCCGGCCTCGGTCTGGCGGTCGACCTTCAGTGCACCACCGTCAACGGCGACCTTCTTCGCGAAGGTGACCGACGGGAGACCGAGAATCTCGGCCATCTGTTCGGGCACAGTGCCCGTGTATCCGTCGCTCGACTCGGTCGCCGCGATGATGAGATCCGCGCCGCCGAGACGCTGCACCGCCGCGGCAAGGATGCGCGCGGTGGTGAGTGCGTCGCTGCCCTGCAGAGCGGGGTCGCTCACGAGCACACCCTTGGCCGCGCCCATCGCGAGTGCGGTGCGCAGACCGGAGGTCTCGCTGTTCGGTGCCATCGACACCAGGCTGACCTCACCACCACCGGCCTTGTCGACCAGCTGCAGCGCCATCTCGACGCCGTAGGCATCGGAGTCGTCGAGGATCAGCTTGCCCTCGCGCTTCAGGGTGTTGGTTGGCCCGTTGAGCTCGCCGGGGACGGCCGGGTCGGGGATCTGCTTGACGCACACGATCACGTTCATAGGGGCACATTCTTACCCCCGCATCCACACGTCACCCAACCCTGGGGAGACCACGGGCGTGACGTTTGTCCCCCGACCCCGAAACCCCCGCTGGTACCGTTTCGGCCTTGCGCCTGCTGCTCGTCGTCAACTCGTTCGCCTCCTCGGTGACCGCCAGGAACACGGTTGTGGTGCACCAGAAACTGGCCCGGCACCACGACGTGCAGGTTGTGGAGACGAACCGCCGCGGGCATGCCACCCGCTTCGCCCAGGACGCCGCCCGACGGGGCATCGACGCCGTGGTGTCGTTCGGGGGTGACGGCACCCTGAACGAGGTGGCGACGGGCGTGGCCGGCACCGGCACAGCCCTCGCGGTGCTGCCCGGGGGGTCCACGAACGTCTTCGCCCGCACCATCGGCATCCCGAACGATGCACTCGAAGCCGTTGACCTGCTGGTGGGGGCGCTCGACCGGGGCAACATCGCCCCGATCGGGCTCGGCAGGTGCAACGGCCGCTACTTCACCTTCCACACGGGGATCGGGTACGACGCGGCAGTCGTGCGGCGCGTGGAGGAACGAGCGGCACTCAAGCGGTACGCCGGTCATCCCCTGTTCGTGGTGGCATCACTGCGCACGTGGGCACTCGACTACGACCGGTCGACCCCGCACTTCAGCGTGGACTTCGGTGACGGAAGCCCCGTGGGTGATGCGTACTTCACGATCGTGATGAACACGAACCCCTACACGTTCCTCGGGAACAGACCGCTCGATCTCGTCCCGGGCACGGAACCGGGTGAGGGCCTGTCGGTCGTCACCTTCCGTTCCATGAACGCCGCCCACATCCTGCGTTCCCTCGGCTCCGCGCTGAAGGGAGGGGGAATCCCCGACGCGCCGTGGCTCGACATCCGTCGCAACGTGACGTCGGTGTCGGTGGGCAACCCGGTGTCGTTCCCGTACCAGCTCGACGGTGATTACCTCGGCGAGACGCAGCAACTCGTCTTCGAGCACGTGCCCCGCGCCGTGCGTCTAGTGCGCGGCGGCGACTGACCCCGGTCCGTTCGCCTAGGCGAGTCCGAGCGCCGTGCGGGCGATGTCCGGCACGTTCGTGACGATGCCGTCCACTCCCCACCCGGCGAGCTCCTCGATGCGGGCCGGGTCATCCACCGTCCATACGTTCACCTGCAGGCCCTCCGCATGGAACTGCTCCACGCAGGCCCTCGTGAGGAAACGGTCCCACGGGTGCAGAGCGATGTGGCCGGAACGGGCGAGGTCGCGGGCCGTGCGGGTGGCATCCTCGTCACGCACCCCGAGGGTGAGCCGCGCGGTGCGCACCGACGGAAGCAGAGTGCGCATCGCATCCACAGTGCGGCGGTTGAACGAGGAGATCACCCACCGGGGGTCCTCACCGCGCTGTGCGAGGTGACCCGCCACGGTGGCCGCGAGGGAATCGCTCTCGTCGAAGTCGACGTCCTCATGCCAGTTCTTGATCTCGATGTTCACCCACATTCCCTCGCAGGCATCGAGCGCCTCGGGCAGCATCGGCACGTGGGGAGGAAGGTCAGTTGCGTCAAGGTCGACGATGTTGCGCCCGTCCGCGAGATGGTCGTCGTGGTGCACCGCCATCAACCCGTCGCGGCTGCGACGGACATCCAGTTCCACCGCGTCGGCGCCCATCCGGCCGGCGGTGCGGAACGCAGCGAGGGTGTTCTCGGTCTCGGCACGCGACGCACCCCGGTGGGCGATGATCTGGGGAAGGTTCGCCACGGTCTCTCCGCATTCTCGGGGACAGGTTGTCCACCGGTCTGTGGATAACAAAATACACGGCTGGAACTTCCCCGGAACCTTTGTCACCCACCCGGTTCGTCCGTAGCGTTCAGATGTGTCCGGTTCGCCGGGCACCCCCGTCAAAGCGCCTCGCGCGCCAGAAACAACCGAAGGAACCGATCGTGTCGATCCTCGCATCCGCACTGGCACTCGGAAACGCCGATTACTCGTGGCGCAATCGCGCGGTGTGCCGGGACACGGATCCCGAGTTGTTCTTCCCGGTGGGAACCACCGGACAGGCCCTGTTGCAGATCGCGAAGGCCAAGGGTGTGTGCTGTGAGTGCCCCGTGAAGGACGAGTGCCTCGACTTCGCGATGGAGACCAACCAGGACACCGGCATCTGGGGCGGGTTCTCCGAGGACGAGCGACGCCAGATGCGGCGCCAGGCAGCCGCGCGCGCACGCAACACCGTCACCCAACAGCAGGCCTGAGAACTGCCGGCCCTCGCAGGTCGGTTCTCCCCCGGTCAGGACTCCTCGGGCATCGGGACGCGCAGTTCGATCGCCGTCCCGTGGTGGCCCGGTCGGGCAGTCAGCGCGGCCTCGTCGAGTTCGGCCGGGGTGGCGCGACGCATCTGGATGGAGCCACCCAGTTCGGTGGTGACAAGCGTGCGCACGATCGAGAGCCCGAGCCCGGTCTGGGCACCGAGGTCGAACCCGTCGGGGATCCCGAGACCGTCGTCCACCACCTTGATCACCAGCTCGCCATGGTCATGTGACAGGTTCACCACGGCATTGCCGCCGCCGCTGCCCTCGGGGAAGCCGTGGTCGATCGAGTTCTGCAGCAGCTCAGTGAGCACCACCGACAGAGGTGTGACCACGGTTGCGGGCAGACGGCCACCGTCCCCGACGACCGTGAAGCGCATAGGTCGGTCGGGGGACTGCAGTCCCTCCTCCACGAGTCGCAGCAGCGGGCGCACGATCTCGATGAAGGCGACGTCGTCGCCGGCTTCACGCGAGAGCGTCTCGTGCACGAGCGCGATCGTGCGGATGCGCCGCACCGATTCCGCCACCGCGGCCTTTGCCTCCTGCGACTCGAGCCGGCGGCCCTGGAGGCGCAGCAGCGACGAGATCGTCTGCAGGTTGTTCTTCACGCGATGGTGGATCTCACGGATCGTCGCATCCCGCGACAGGATCATCCGGTCGCGGCGGCGCAGTTCGCTGACGTCACGCAGCAACATGATCGCCCCGGTCGCGTGGCGCAAACCCGATCCGTCGCGCTCCACAAGGGGGATGCAGCGCGTGAGGAGGGTGACCTCTGCTGTCTGGTCGAACTCCTCCACCACGGGCTCGCATCGCTCGAATGCCTGGCGAACTGAGCTGTCGATGACCCCGAGTTCGGCGAGCGTCTGGCCCACGAGGGTGGCCGTGATGCCCACGCGGTGGAGCGCGGACGTGGCGTTCGGCGATGCGTAGCGGATGCGTGCCTCCGCATCGAGAACGACGGCGCCGTCTCCCACCCGCGGGGCCACGCTGCTGTCGGCCACTCGACCCGAGAACGGGAACTCCCCGGCTGCCACCATGTCGCTGAACCTGTCGAACAGCTCGAGGTAGGTGCGCTCCAGCTCGCCGGGCTGGCGGCCGCTGCGCTGCGACCACTCGCGGGTCAGCACCGCCACCGTGCGGCCCTCGTGACGCACCGGGATGGCCATCATGAGACACTCGTCCGGGGTGCCCGCGACCTTCACCTCGCCCTCGCACACCGTGCCGGTGCGGAACGCGTCCTCGACGAGCGTCCGTTCACCCGCCGGGTAGGTCGTGCCCACGAAGTCCGTGACATACAGCGTCTGGCCGGTGGCCGCACGCACCTGGGCCAGCACGACCCAGCCGCCGTCGGTGACGGGGGCGTGCAGCATGAGGTCGGCGAAGCAGAGATCAGCGAGCATCCCCCACTCGCCGATGAGGTTCACCACATGCGTGGTGTCCTCCTTCGAGAGCTCTGTGTGCTGGCGCGCAAGTTCGCCGACTGTGGGCATCGGTCACCTCCCCGTCAAGTCTGCCCTACTGCCGTCCGACGGCGACAGCTATCGACTCCAGCACCGCCGCCTGGTCGGCCCCCGTCACGAACGGCACGACCCGCACATCTCCCACGGCCTCGCGCAGACGCTGCGTGCCGGACTCGTGACGACGGGCCGTGTCGGCCACCTGCCTGTGCACGGACTCCACGGTGGCGAGGGCGGTCGAGGCGTCGATGCCGGGGACACGTGCGGTCACCTCCCGCTCCGTCGGGATCGCTTCGGGGCCGCCGCCGGTGATGACACGGTTCGCCACCGCGGTCGACACGGTCATGTTCCGGGTGCGGAGACGTTCGGCGAGGTATGCGGCCTCCTCCACCGAACCCGACTCGGCGGATGCGACGACGATGCAGCGCACCCGTTCCGAGGACAGCAGACGTTCCACCTCGTCGGCCCGCGCGATGAAGCCCTTCTCCATCGACTGCAGCAGCACGAAGAACTCGGCCACGTCGCCGAGGAACTGTGCACCGAGCAAACGGTCGGCCACCATCAGGAACGGTTTGGTGGCGACCGCGGCGAGTCGGTTTCGGTACGGGAACGTGAGCCACCGCAGCAGCCGGCCACCGAAGAACTCCCGCATCCGCTGAGGTGCGAACAGCAGGTCGAGTCCGTTGCGGGAGGGTGGCGTGTCCACCACCACCAGGTCGAAGTCGGCTGACATCGACAGCTCGTTCACCTGCTCCATCGCTATGTAGTCATGGCTGTTCACGAAGCGCGAGGTGATGTTGTCGTACAGAGGATTGCGCAGCACGCGCCCCGCCGTCGCCTCGTCGCGCGCGTGCCTGCGGATCAGTGCATCCCACCCTGCCTTGGTGTCGAGCATCCGCACGGTCAACGAACCCGCCCCCTCGACCGCCACCGACCCATGGCCCGACGGGTCGATGCCGAGGGCCTGCGCGAGCCTGCGCGCGGGGTCGACGGTGATCACGAGAACCCGCTCACCGGCGCGTGCGGCGGCAAGACCCACCGCAGCTGCGGTGGAAGTCTTGCCCACACCGCCGCTGCCGCAGACGATCACGAAGCGTGGCGTGCTCACGGGAGCACTCCGACGAACTCCCGTGCGAGTCGTTCGCTGACGTCGCGTTCGTCCCCCGCCACGGCGGGCAGCTCCACGACGGGCACGCCGAGGCCCCCGAGCACGCCGGTGGCATCGGTCTGGGCACGCCGACGCTCCACGGCCGTGCGCACCGAGCGTGCATGTGCCGGGGCCACCGACTCGAACCAGGGGTCCCCCGCGAGCAGCTCGGCATCGTGCGGTACCGCAGGTTCGGTGGAGTTCACGACCACTGCGGCAACCTCCGTGCGGGTGCCCGCACGGAGACGGTCCACCAGTTCCACCGTCTCGGTCACAGGCAGCTCCTCGGGCGTCGTGACCACGACGACAGCGGAGGTCGCAGGGTCGTCGAGTATCGCGAGCATCCATGCGGTCTGGTCACGCAGCGGGCCCCGCGGCACCAGCGAGTTGATCGTGCGCGGGGACGCGATCTGCGCCACGATGTGCCCGGACGCCTCGGCATCCACCACCACCAGGTCGAAATTCCTCTCGCGCACCTCCCAGCACACCTTGCCGACCCCGAGCACCTCCTTCACGCCCGGGGCGGCATCGGCCACGAAGTCGAAGGTGGACGCGAGCGCACTGGTGTCGGGCATGAGAGGCAGCCGCAGGTGGATGCGCACGTACTCCTGCAGCGAGCGGTCAGTGCGCATCACCATCCCATGCAGGCCCGGGGCCACCTGCACCGGGTCATACCCGATCTCACCGGCGCCGAGTGCACGGGACACGGCATCCGAGCCGTCCATGCCGCACACCAGAGTCCGCAGCCCTCGCTCTGCTGCCACGCGCGCGAGCGCGCACGCCACGGCTGACTTCCCCGTTCCCCCCTTGCCCGTGACGAACAGCAGGCGCCGGTCGAGGAGGTTCGTCAGGTCAGCCGCCGAAACCGATCTTCGGGCCCGACTGGTCGCTGCCGATCTCGACGAAGGCGATCTTCGCGGCGGGGATCGCCACGTCGCGGCCCTTCTTGTCGGTGAGCCACAGTGTCTCCACCTTGCCGGCGAGAGCCTGCTCGACCGTGGCCTTCAGCGCCTCGCGCTTCTTGGGGTCGTCCTCGACCTCGATCGAGATCTCGCGGGGTGACTGGGTGATGCCGATGCGGATGTCCACGGGTACGAGGCTACGGGGTCAGCCGAGCGAGAGCTTGCTCGAGAAGATGCGCGTGGGTCGCATGGCGAGGATCTCGGCGGCGAGACGGTGGAAAGCGGCCCCGGCCTCGGAGTCCGGGGCGACCGCCGCGATCGGTCTGCCGTCGTCCCCGCCCTCGCGCAGCTCGGTGACGAGCGGGATCCGGGCGAGCAACGGCACGTCGAGTTCCTCGGCCAGCGAGGCTCCGCCGCCGCTCCCGAAGAGTTCGTAGCGCTTGCCGTCGTCACCGGTGAACCACGACATGTTCTCGATGACACCGCGCACCGGCAGGTTCACCTTCTTCGCCATGGCGGCCGACAGGCGGGCGACCTTCTGTGCCGCGGGCTGGGGTGTCGTGACCACGAGCACCTCGGCCTTCGGCAAGTACTGGCTGAGCGACAGTGCGATGTCGCCGGTGCCGGGGGGCATGTCGATCAGCAGGTAATCGGGCTCGTCCCAGAACACGTCGGTGAGGAACTGCTCGAGCGCCTTGTGCAGCATCGGCCCGCGCCAGATCACGGCCTCGCCGTCCGGCACGAAGTAACCGATGGAGATGCAGCGCACTCCCCATGCCTCTGGCGGCAGCAGCATGTTGTCGATGACGACCGGTTCACGGTCGGCACCCAGCATGCGCGGGATGGAGAAGCCGTAGATGTCCGCGTCCACCACGCCGACCTTCTTGCCGGCGGCAGCGAGCGCGACCGCCAGGTTGGTGGTGACACTGCTCTTGCCGACACCGCCCTTTCCGGATGACACCAGGATCGGCCTTGTACGGGAATCCTTCGCCGCGAACGGAATGGCCCTCCCCTGTGCATGACCGTGCGCCGCACTGGAACCCGCGGTTGCGGCCGGGTCACCGTGCACGATCTCGCGCACACGGGCGCGCTCGGCGTCCGTCATCACACCGAAGTCGATCGCCACGTTGCCGTTCGGCGAGAGCGGTGCGACGGCGGCGGTGACCCTGTTCTGGATCTCGTTGCGCAGCGGACAGCCGGGCACGGTGAGCACCACCGTGAGCGACACCCCGTTCGCCGTGACCGCGACATCGCGCACCATGCCGAGGTCCACGATGGAGCGGTGCAGCTCGGGGTCCTCCACCGGGCGCAGGGCCTCGATGATCTCGTCGGTGGTGGCGGGCATGGTGTCTCCGGTGGGGGTTCGGCCGAATTAGCACTACGGCGATAGGTAGAATACCCACATGGCTCGAGCGAACGACACGGCACCCGTCACGGTCACACCCGTGATGACGCCGAAGGCATTCACCGCCACCGTGTCCGCGCTCACGTCCGCGTTCGGCGACCCCACCCGACGTGCCATCTATCTCTTCGCCCGCGAGCACAACTCGGGGGTCACCGCATCACAGGTCGCGGAGAAGTTCGATCTCCACGCGAATGTTGCCCGCCACCACCTCGACAAGCTCGCCGCCGGCGGGTACCTCGAGGCGAACGTCGAGAAACCGAGGGGCGCAGGGGCCGGCCGCCCCTCGAAGCACTACAGGGTGGCCAGCACCGCCCAGGACCTCGAGCTGCCGGTGCGCACCGACGACCTTGTGCTGTCGTTGCTCGGCAAGGCGCTCGCCGCGCTGCCCCCCGACAGTGCGCACCAGCTTGCCGAACAGGTGGGACGCGACTACGGGAGCGCAATGGCCGCGAGCCTCACCGGCGTCGACGCGAACGCGGGTCACCGTTCGTTGCGCTCGGCAATCCAGGCGGTAGCCGACGCACTCACCGCGCACGGCTTCGCCGCGCACGCCGATGCCACCCCGAACAAGGTGCGCATCATCACCAGCCATTGCCCCTTCGGTGACGTGGCGATCGAGCACCCCGTGATCTGTGCCGTGGAGCGTGGAATGGTGAAGGGGATGCTCGAGGCGCTCTACGGCGAGACGAACCCCGAGACCATCGGTTCGATCCCCTCCGGCGACACGCTCTGCATCACCACCGTCTGACCGCCACGCTCCTGAGCAGCGAGGCGGAGCCCGTCAGCCCTTGAACGTCGGGCCGGTCCACACCCTGAGACGACCATTGGCCAGAACCGCAGAGATCTTCGTGCGGTAGCGGGTACCGCTCACCACTGGCGAGGTGACGCTGAGTGCCAGCCGGCCGTTCGGAGAACCGGCACGCACGACCGATTTTCCGGGTCCGGAGATCCGTTCGAACACGACGGTGTAGCTGATCACCTTGGTCCCCTTCTGCGGGGGCCTGATCGTGGTCTTCACCTTCGTGCCGGTTCTGGTCATGGACACGGCCGCCGCGACCGCGGCGGGCACGGGCTGGGGCACGGCGATGCGCACTGTCGGCAATGCAACCGGGGTGTTCGGGGCCGGAGCGGACGGCGTGAGTCCCGCAGCCTGCGTGACAGGGGCCGTCGTGGTGGTCGCAGGAAGTGTGGTCGCCGCCACCGGGGTGGTGGTGACGGCCACCTGTATCGGTGCCCGAGCGACCGTCGTTGTCGTCGTCGCAGGAGCCGCAGTCGTCGTCGTCGCAGCAACTGTTGTGGTCGTCGTCGCAGGAGCCACAGTCGTCGTCGTCGCAGCAACTGTTGTAGTGGTCGTCGCAGGAGCCACAGTCGTTGTCGTCGCCGCAACTGTTGTAG
>JBJTFB010000134.1:0-5704 GCA_046093205.1 Acidimicrobiales bacterium | reverse complement strand
GTACACGAGTCCTCCGGATTCCCCGAGGGGCTGCCCCGCCGACACGGTGTCCCCCGTCGACACCTGCACCGACACGAGATCGCCGAGAGTGAGCAGGCCCGCCCCGGAGTCGATGACGAGGAACGGCCGACGCACCACGGTGCCCGAGAACCTCACCGACCCCGCAAACGGTGCCGTGACGGTGCGGCCCGGCGGCACCGATACGGTGACCCCGCGGTGACCGGCGCAGCGCACACACTCCGGCGCCACGAAGGGTCGCACCACCGGGCCCGGCAGCGCGACAGCCGGCGCGAGCGGCACACAGAACGCGAACACCACGAGCACCGACACCACGCGACGAATGTGGTGCGCACCGCGGGGGTGTCGGTCAGGCCATCCCCGCCGAGGCGAGCCGCGAGCGCAACTGCAGCACCGCCTTCGAGTGGATCTGGCTCACCCTGCTCTCGGTGACACCGAGGGCCTCGCCGATCTCGGCGAGCGTGAGGCCGTCGTCGTAGTAGAGGATGAGCACGGCTTGCTCGCGCTCCGGCAGCCTGCCGATCTCCCGCCGCATCGCATCACGCAGTTCGGCCTGCTCGAGTGCGTGACCGGGCTGCGTCTCGTGGGGGTCCTCGGCGTCAGTGGCGTCCATGGCCACGTGGTCAAGCGGGCCGACGGATCCGGCAGCGATGTCGGCGAGCCAGTCGCCGAGCTCATCGGTGCCGATGCCGAGATGGGTGGCAATCTCCTCGTCGGTCGGCGCACGGCCGAGGTTCCCCTCCAGCGTGCCGATCGCGTCCTGACCCGAGCGCGAACGCGACCGAACGCTGCGCGGCACCCAGTCAAGCGCCCGCAGGCTGTCGAGGATTGCGCCGCGGATGCGGGGGATCGCGAACGACTCGACCTTCGCACCGTGACCGGGGTCGTACCGGTCGATCGCGTTCATGAGGCCGAACACCCCTGCACTCACGAGGTCACCGGTGTCCACGCTGCGCGGGAGACCCGCCGAGAGACGACCGGCGACGAACTTCACGAGCGAGGCATAGTGCACCACCAGCCAGTCCCGTGCGGCGGGCTCCTGCGATCCGTGCCACGCGCTCCATGCGGTCTCGACCCCGTAGCGGGCGGGTTGGGCATTCATGCGCGCGGGTGCGACTGCGAGTACGCGAGCCGCAGCTTCTCCTTGCTCACGTGCGTGTAGCGCTGCGTCGTGCTCGCGTCCGAGTGTCCGAGCAGCTCCTGGATGGCACGGGTGTCGGCACCGTTGTCCATCAGGTGTGTGGCGAACGAGTGCCGCAGCGCATGCGGGTGCGTGCCCGAGGCGAGACCGACACGCTCGCACGCGTCGTCGAGGATCCGTGCCACGTCGCGACGGGTCACCTTGCCGCCGCGCGCGGTGAGGAAGAGGCAGTTGCCCGACTTCCCGTTCGCCACCTCCGCTCGCACCTTCTCCCAGCGGGCGAGGGCCGTGCGGGACGGCCCGCTCACCGGCACCAGCCTCTCCTTGCTTCCCTTGCCGAGCACACGCAGCGTGGCACCGCCGTGCTCGGTGCTCTGCAGGGTGAGACCGCACAGCTCCGACACGCGCAGGCCGCTCCCGTAGAGGACCTCGAGCACGGCGCGGTCGCGTGCGCGACGCCACTCGGGGGCCGTGGGGTCCTCGGAGGACACGAGCATCGCGGCGGTGTCAACATCGAGCGGCCGGGGCAGGCGTCCGCGCGACACCGGTGAGTGGATCCCTTCGGTGGGGTCGGCTTCCGCCGAGCCGCGGCGCACCGCCCAGGAGAAGTACCGGCGCAGTGACGCGACCCTCCGCGCCACGGTGCGCGGCGAGGCACCGGAGTTGTGCATCACCGCGAGGTACTCGCGCACGTGCTCCCGCTCCGCGGCGGCGGGCGATCCGGTGCCGACCAGTGCGGCGAGCCACTCGGCGAACAGCTCGACATCGCGTCGGTAGGCGGCGCGTGTGTTCGCCGCACTCGCGGTGAGTGACTGCTCCCACTCCGGGAGGGCCCACCCCGGCAGGCGGGCGTCCCGTTCGGTGCACCTGCCCTTCAGGCTGGTGCCGCGGACCGTGCCGCGCGCGCCCGTGCACTGCGCACACGACGGTGAGTGCGCAGCCCGCACCCCGCGGCAGGGGTTCGCACGCGGTGGCTTCCCCCGTCCGGAAGGATGCTCGCGGCAGTGCCACGCGAAGTACGCAGAGAGCGCGGCGAGAACACGGGATACGGTCTCCACCGTGGTGCCCGCAGTCTCGAGGCCCGCCACATAAGCCGACACCGTGTCGCCGTCGACGGATTCCGGCCGTGTCACCCCCGAACGTGCGAGATGCGCAACAGCGGCCTCGAGGTCATTGCGGCGCTGGCCCCGCGCGGCATCGCCCAGCCTCAACGAACGGAGGTGCCTCTGCACGTCCCACGAGGACGTGTCGGCACGAACGGCCCTGGCTCCACCCATGTGGGACACGGTAGTTCTCGTGCGGGTTCACGGGAGAGCCTCCCACCACCCGTTGGTGTGCCGGGCGCGACCCTTCGCCTCGAGCGAACCGAGGAGCACACCTGCCCGGTAGGCATCGAGCGCGCACACGGTCACGATCTCGTCCACCGTGCGCGGCACCCCTCCGAGTGCTGCCAGCACCGCGGCCTCCGCGGGGCCGGCAGCGGGGCGGGTGTCGACATGGTGCAGCGTGCGCGAGTTGTCGAGGCCGAGTGCGACGAGAACATCGTCGACGTCGGTGACGGGGGCGCAGCCGTCCTTCAGAAGGTTGTTCGTGCCCTCGCACACCTCGAGCGACGGTGACCCGGGCACCGCCATCACCGTGGCACCACGACGGGCCGCCTCCGTGACGGTGATCATGGAGCCCCCGCGCGCCCGCGACTCCACCACCACGAGAACCTCCGAGAGCGCAGCAAGGATGCGGTTGCGCAGGGGGAAACGGTGCCGGTCGGGCCCGGTGCCGGGCGGCCACTCCGACAGGAGCAGGCCGCGTGTCGCGATATGCGACCACTCCGACGAGTGCTCGGGCGGGTACACGGTGTCGGGACCGCTCGCCACGACGGCGACGGGTGCAGCGCCCTCCACCCCGAGCGCACCGCGGTGCGCGTGCACGTCGATGCCCCGCGCGAGCCCGGACACCACGCTCACCCCGTTCAGTGCGAGGTCGGCCCCGAGCCGCCGCGCGATGTGTGCACCGGCCGCAGTGCACCGTCTCGTGCCCACGATGCCCACCCGACGCGCCGTGAGTGCGGCGGCATCACCGGCGCAGAACACCACGGCCGGTGCCGTGGGATCGTCGCGCAGCTGCATCGGATAGCGGGCATCACCGCGCCACGTGACCCACACCCCGGCCTCGATGCACCTCTCCTCGGTCTGCCTGTCGAGCCCGGCACAGGATTCCCATGCCTCCCACACGTGGTTCTCCACCCCCGCGAGCGGACGCTCGCCGGTGAGTACCGCACGGAACGTGTCTGCGGGATCACCGAGCGCCACGAGCCGCGACAGCCGGCCGCGCGTCATCAACGGCATCGCAGCGAGTGCGGCGGCGCTCATCCGGCGCCGGCCAGCCTGCCCGGCTCGCGACGCATCTGCGTCGCTGCCTCGGCGTGCTCCCCGTCCACCGGCACGTCGCCGTCGCGGAGGTCGGCGATGGTGCGCGCCAACCTGCGGCACCGGTGGTACCCGCGAGCGGTGAGCCGGCCCGCGTCGAGCTCCCGTGCGAACACGGCGCGGGCTGCGGGGGTGACAGGCGCATGGGCCTCGATCATGGACACGGGGATTGCCGCGTTCGTGGTGCCCTGGCGTGCGAGCGCGATGTCCCGCGCGCGCGCCACCCGCGCGGCCACCGCCGCGGTGGACTCACCGCACCGGTCGGCGAGCATCGATGCCGACGTGGGCCGCGTGATCCACACACGCACGTCGAACCGGTCGATGAGCGGGCCGCTGATGCGACGCAACCACCGGTGACGCAACTGGGGCGTGCATCCGCACACCGTGCTGCGTTCGTCCCCGCAGGGGCACGGGTTCGTGGCCGCAACCAGTTGGAACCGGGCGGGCAGTTCCACTGCGGCGCGCGCCCGTCCGATGCGCACCACCCCGTCCTCGAGGGGTTGACGGAGGGCATCGAGGGCCGACGGTGCGAACTCGCTCATCTCGTCGAGAAACAGCACGCCGTTGTGCGCGAGCGAGATCTCCCCGGGACGCACCGACGGGCTGCCTCCCCCGACGAGGGCGGCGAGGCTGGAGGAATGGTGCGGCGCACGCCACGGCACCGCGAGCGGCGGCGGCACCTCCACCGGCAGGCCCGCAGCACCGCGGATCAGTGCGCATTCGAGCGCGTGATGCGCGTCGAGTGCCGGCAGCAGGCCGGGCAGCCGGCTCGCGAGCATCGACTTGCCCGAGCCCGGCGGACCGACCATGAGCATGTGGTGACCCCCGGCCGCGGCAACCTCGAGCGCGAAACGTGCCTCGGCATGACCCGCAACGTCGGCAAGGTCGGGCGATGGGGCGGGCACGGCGCGGGGCGGCACGGGAGGGTTGCACCATGGCTCGCCGTCGCGCAGGGCCGCAACAACGGCCGCAAGATTGGCTGCACACACCACCCTGCCGGGCGCGGCCACCGAGGCCTCCACGAACGACACCGACGGCACCACCACGGTGGGTCCGACCGCCGCGTGCGCGAGCGGTGCCGCACCACTCGTGGGCCGCAACGCACCGTCGAGACCCAGTTCACCGATGAAGGAGTGGCCCTCCACGCCCTTCGCGGGCAGTGCCTCCGACGCCACGAGGATGCCGAGGGCAATAGCGAGGTCGAGACCGGCGCCGCCCTTCTAGTCGCCCTCACCGGCAAGGTTCACCGTGACGCGACGGTTCGGCCACTCGTGACCACTCGAGAGAAGTGCCGCGCGCACACGGTCGCGGCTCTCCCTGCACGCCTCGTCGGGCTGACCTACGACCGTGAAACCGGGCAGACCGCTTCCGATGTGCACCTCGACGGTGACGGGGGAACCGAACGCCCCGCGGAGAGTGGATGAAGAGACGGCTGCGTACATGTGGTGCCCCCGGGCGGAACGGTTCTGGAAGAATCGTCGCCATGTGTGCCCGGCTCCCCCGGTTCGTGGCAGCCGCCACGTCGGTTGTGCTGTTCGGCATCGCGCTGACCGCATGCGGCGGGGAACGGACCGGTACTGCCTTCTGCAACAGGGTGGCCCGCGAGATCCCGGGCATAGGTGCACCCATCACATCGAAGACCGAGGCGAATGCCATGGTGTCGCGCTACGAGCGACTCCTCGAGGTCTCACCGCTCACCATCGAGAAGGACATGACCACCGTCGTGAACCTCCTGCGCATGGCGGCGGGGGTGGACACACAGGACAAGGACGAGATGCAGGCACTGGCGGATGCCGCCTACGCGGCGAACCAGGCGGCACTGAACGTGCGTGACTGGGTGAAGAGCACGTGCGCGGTCGACATCAGCACCGGTCTGCAGATCGACCCGCCCCGCACGCTGCCCCCGACCACTGTCCCCGCATCGACGGTTGCGCCGGTGGACACGGCGGCACCGGTGGACACGGCCACGGCGTCGACGACGCCGTGAACCCGATGCCCGGTCGCTATACGATCTGGCCGCGCGTGACGATCACGGAGTCCACGAGGCCGTACTCCTTCGCCTCGTCGGCGGTGAACCAGTTGTCGCGCTCGCTGTCCGCGTGGATCTTCTCGATCGGCT
>JBJTFB010000133.1:0-5337 GCA_046093205.1 Acidimicrobiales bacterium | reverse complement strand
CCCTGAACGTGCGCCGGGTCACCGGAACCAGCATCGGCAGCATGTTCGCCATGTTCGTGGCGCTCGGGGTGTCGAGCGCGTACATGGAGGAGAAGATCCCCGCCGACATCGAGTCACTCGCCAAGGACGGCTCCGGTGGGGCCCACGGCGGCTTCCTGCGGGCGGCACGGCGCAAGGGCATGAACCCCGGCCAGCGCCTCTACAACTTCCTCGGCTCGATCCTGGAGGAGGTCACCGGCAGCCCGGACGTCACGTTCGCCCAGTTGCACGAACGTTGCGGGCGCGAGCTGGCCGTGCCTGTCACGAACGTGACCCGCATGATGACCGAGTTCTGCCACGTGAAGACCACCCCGAACATGGCGGTGCGGGTGGCGGTGCGCATGTCGATGTCGCTGCCGGTGCTGCTGCAGCCGATCAGCCTGCGCACCCTGCGCGAGAGCGTGGCGGGTGATGCCACCGCGGAGATGTACGTGGACGGGGGGTTGCTCTGCAACAACCCCACCCACGTGTTCGACGGGTGGTGGCTGTCGATGGACCCCCGCGACTCTTTCCTGCGCCGTCTGCAGCCGATCGAACACGCCTCGGCGCAGTACCCGCGGTCGGCCCGGTTCAGTCCTGCGAACCCGCGCACCCTCGGGTTCACGCTGTTCGCAGGGGAGGAGACCGACATCACCCGCAGTTGGTTGGTGCCCGGCGCGGAACCACCGTCACGCCCGGACACGGAGGCGGCCCGCGAGTACGCGCAGAAGGAGGCGGTGAGGGAACTGCAGAACAACATGCAGCGACCGATCCAGCGGTTCCTCCAGAAGCTCGACGAGCACGATGTCGACAACGACGGGCGCATCTCGCTGGACGAACTGAAGGCAACGCTCACCGACGGTTCGTTCTCCGCCGAGGATGCCGCACTCATCTTCGGCTCGGGCGACATCGAGAGGATCTTCCGCGAGATGAACGCCGACGGTGATGATCGCGTGGAGTTCGGCGAGCTGCTCGCCTTCCTCGAGACCCGCGGCCTCGACGTCACGACGGCACTTGTGGGGTTCCCCTCGCGTCCGCCGAAGAACATCGTCGAGTTCGCCATGAACCTGCTCGAGGCCGTGAGCCGAGACCTCACCCGCTCGAACCAGACCAGTGAGGACCGCCCCCGCACCATCCCGATCAGCACCGACTATGTGGGCACCACCACGTTCAACCTGGCCGCAGCCGACCTCAAGTGGATGATCGAGTCGGGACGCAAGCACACCAAGGCGTTCCTCGACCACAACCGCAACCGCTGAGCGCACCCTCAGTCATCGCGTTCTCAGTCATCGCGCCCGGTGCGCAGGTGCTCCTCGAGTGCCTCGATGAAATCGTGCTGCGAGCCCGCCTCCGGCCCCGCCATCGGCCGGTGCGCCCGCACGTGGTCGAGTGCCTCGAAGCGCTCCATGCCGAGCAGCATGCACACCGCAACGGCGGTGGTGCCCGCCCGGCCGATGCCGGCGGCGCAGTGCACGAGCACGCTCGAGGAGTCGCGCACCCGTGACGCGATGTCGGTCACGAAGCCGATCGCGTCGTCGAAGTGGGGGTATGTGATGTCCTCGAGCGGGAACCAGATTCCCGCACCACCCGCATTGCCGCGCTGCCAGCGCACGTAACTGTCGTAGCGGCCCGTCAGTTCGTGCTCCTCCACCAGGCACACGATCGTGTCGATGCCGTGTCGAGCGCGCACCGCCTCGGGGTCGGGTGCCACGTGGTGCTTCCCGCACAGCCACAGCCGGCCCACGGCGGCAGGGAGGGGAATCTCATGGACGCCGCCGTCGGTGTTGAACGGTGCGCGGGGCGCGCTCATCGACACGCGCGGCACAGGCCGGTGAGAGCGAAGTGGCCGACGTGCAGGTGGAAGGAGTGGGCGGACTCCAGTGTGTCGATGAGAGGGTCGAGCAGGGAGGAGTCCACCTCGAGTGTCGCCCCGCACGCCTCGCACACCACCGTCACGACCGACTGCGTGCTCCAGCGGTACACCGACGGCCCGTGCGCGTGGTGGCTGTGCACGATCACACCGGCCTCCTCCATCTGGGCGAGCATGCGGTACACGGTGGCCTCGTCGACATCGCCGAGCGCGGCGTGCAGTTCGTCGGCGGTGAGGGGCGTGCTCGCCCCGTGGAGAAGTGCCAGGAGGCGCTTCTTCGCCGACGTCAGTCGGCCCCCGATCGCGCGCAGCAGACCCTCGGCGTCCTCCACGGTGAGACCGCCCTGGGCGTGTCGGTGGGTGGGGGGTCGGTTGGCCACCTAGGCACCCTAACGACCCCGCTATCACCGGTAACCACACCTTGGGGGTCGCGAACCCCAGGCGGCACAAGGGGAATACGGGGGCGAAAGTTGTTGTTGCGACCTGCTGGCAACAGGGTTACGGTCCCTGTGGGCCCGGCTCCGGGCCTCCCCTCAAGGAGAACTCATGCACATCCCCGACGGATTCATCGGCCCCGGCACCTCGGCGGTGACCGGCGCGGCCGCCATCGGCGCCATCGCGGTGTGCGTGCGTCGCGCAGGGGTCGACCTCGACGAGAAGCGTGCCCCGCTCGCCGGGCTCGCCGCCGCGTTCATCTTCGCGGCGCAGATGCTGAACTTCCCCGTGGCCGCCGGCACGAGCGGCCATCTCATGGGCGGTGTCCTCGCTGCCGTGCTGGTCGGCCCGTGGGCCGGCGCACTGTGCGTGTCCGTGGTGCTGATCGTGCAGGCACTGATGTTCGCCGACGGCGGTCTGTCGGCGCTCGGTCTGAACATCATGAACATGGCAGTCATCGGCGCCCTGGTCGGGTACGCGGTGTTCGCCGTGGTGCGCCGCGTGCTGCCGCGCAACCGCAGCTCGGTCGCACTCGCCGCCGGCATCGCGGGCGGCCTCGCGCCGAACCTTGCGGCCGCGGGTTTCATGGTGCAGTTCGCGTTCGGCGGGAACGATGCGGCACCCTTCGGCACCGTTCTCGCCGCAATGTTCGGCGTGCACACACTCATCGGCGTCGGTGAGGGCATCATCACCGCGATGGCGGTGAGCTCGGTCCTGGCCGTGCGGCCCGACCTCGTGCACGGTGCGGCACACCTCACGGTGAAGCCCGTGGTCGTGCGCGAGAGCGTGGGGGTGTGATCGTGTCACGCACGATCTCCAACCGGGTTCTCGTCGGCGCAGGCACGGCAGTTGCGCTTGCGCTCGCGTTCTTCGTGGCCCCGCTCGCCAGCAGCAGCCCCGACGGCCTCGAGAAGGTCGCCATCGAGAAGAAGCTAGACACCGGGGTCACCGACCACGCGGCCGCTGGCTCGCCCCTTGCCGACTACTCCACCAGCGGCGTGGACAACGAGAGGCTCTCCACCGGCATCTCCGGTGTGATCGGCACGGTGCTCACCCTGGGCATCGGCTACGGCGTGTTCGCGCTCGTGCGCCGCGCGAAGCCGCGCGACGACGACCGCCGGCACGCAACGAGCGCGGCTTAGTGGGAACCGGACACCAGCACGCGGGGTCGCTGCACGTCCACGGGCACTCCGTGGTGCACGAGCTCCCCGCCGAGGCGAAGATCGTCGCCACAGTGGCGTTCGTGTTCGCCGTGGTGGCCACGCCCCGCACCGCCATGTGGGCGTTCGCCCTGCACGCGGCGGTGATCCTCGGTGTCGCGGCATCGGCCGGAATCTCGCCGCTTACCGTGGTGCGCCGCCTCGTGGTGGAGGTTCCCTTCGTCGCGTTCGCGTTCTTCCTGCCGATCATCGGCACGGGGGAGAGGGTGTCGGTCCTCGGGCTCTCGCTGTCGGAGGCCGGCCTGTGGGCGGCGTGGAACATCCTCGCAAAGGGCACACTCGGTGTCGCCGCCGCAACCGTTCTCGCCGCCACCACGAGCGTGCGTGACCTCCTGCTCGGTCTCGAGCGCCTGCGCATGCCGCGGGTGCTCGTGCAGATCTGTTCGTTCATGGTGCGCTACGGCGAGGTGATCTCGAACGAGATGAAGCGCATGCGCATCGCGCGCCAGTCACGCGGCCACGACCCGCGGTGGATCTGGCAGGCGCGCGCCGTGGCCACGTCGGCCGGAGCGCTCTTCATCCGGTCCTTCGAGCGAGGCGAGCGTGTGTACGTGGCGATGCAGTCGCGCGGGTACACCGGTTCCATGCCCTCCACCGCGGAGCGCGTCTCCGGCGGTACCGACTGGCTCGTGGCGGCCGCGCTCCCCCTGGCGGCCGCCACAGTCACCTCGCTCGGGTGGGTGCTGTCATGACGGCGGCACTCTCCGTGCGGGACCTCGCGTTCGTCTACCCCGACGGCCACCAGGCGCTCTTCGGGGTGAACCTCGAGATCGGTGCGGGCGAGCGGGTCGCGCTGCTCGGGCCGAACGGCGCCGGCAAGACCACACTCGTGTTCCACCTGAACGGCATCCATCTCCCCGCGCACGGTTCCGTGACGGTGTCGGGGGTGCCCGTCACGAAGGAGAACGTGCGCGAGGTGCGCCGCCGCGTGGGCATCCTCTTCCAGGACCCCGACGACCAGCTGTTCATGCCGACGGTGCGCGATGATGTCGCGTTCGGGCCCGCGAACATGGGGCTGCGCGGGGCGGAACTCGACGCACGGGTTGATGGTGCGCTCGCGATGGTGGGCATGGCGCAGTTCGCCGACCGCCCCCCTCACCATCTCTCGTTCGGCCAGCGACGCAGGGTGGCCGCGGCCACGGTGCTGTCGATGCAGCCCGACATCCTCGTGATGGACGAGCCGTCGTCGAACCTCGACCCCGCCGCGCGCCGTGAGTTCGCCGAGATCGTGAAGTCGCTCGACGTCACCATGCTGATGGTCACCCACGATCTTCCGTACGCGCTCGAGCTCTGCCCGCGCTCTGTCATCCTGAAGGACGGCCTCGTGGTTGCCGACGGCCCCACGCGCGACATCCTCGCCGATGCGGAGCTGATGCGCGCCAACAGGCTCGAGCTGCCCTTCGGCTTCGAGCTGCGCGGTTCCTGACGCTCAGCCGGTGCTGAGGGTCTTCACCAGCCGCATCGTCGCCGCGGCGTCGGGACTCGAGAGTGCGGCCAGCGCCAGCTCGTAGTCGGGCACCCCCAGCACGGCGCCGTCATCGGTGATCATCACGAAACGGTCGAGCCTGCCGAGGAACGCACGGTCGTGGCTGACGGCCAGCACCGTGCCCTCGAAGCCGTCGAGAGCGGACTCCAGTGCCTCGCTGGACTCGATGTCGAGGTTCACCCCGAAGAGCGCCTGGTGGCCGTCGGGGTAGACGAACGTGAGGTCCCGCACGGAGAGTGCCGCCGTCATGACAGCACCCACCCGAGCGAGGTGACTGTGGCGGCCGCCAGGGGGAGCGCGGCCGCCAC
>JBJTFB010000132.1:0-3731 GCA_046093205.1 Acidimicrobiales bacterium | reverse complement strand
GCTGACGATGTTCTCCTTCTCGCTGCTGAGCCTGCCCTTCGTGGGCCTCTTCCCCGCCGTCGCCGACCTCGCCTTCGGCATCCAGCCGCGCACCGCCCTCTACAAGTGGCTGTACGCGGTGTGGGGTCTCGGGGCGATGTTCGGTGCGCTCGCCGTCGGAACCGTGCTCGCCACCGAGGACAAGCGCACCACCGCCCGAAGGGGCTTCGTGCTGTTCGGCATCGCGCTCGCGTTGTTCGCCTCCGCGCCGAACGTGCCCCTCGCGTTCGTCACCGGGTTCCTGCTCGGCACCACGTACTTCTCCACCACCACCGCCCTCATGACGGTGCTGCAGAGCAGGCTCGAGCTCGCCGTCCGTGCCAGGGTGCTGTCGCTGTGGTTCATGGCATTCGGCGGCACCATCCCGATCGGCAACATGATCTTCGGACCCGTCATGGACTCCGTTGGTGCACGACCGGTTCTCTACTTCGGCGCGGCATGGGCGCTGGTTCTCTCGTGGTGGTGCAACATCCACAGGATCGACCTGCGCGCTGCCGAGGACGCCTCGATCCTCGCGGCCCGCAGCGCCACTGCCCGCGGTGATGCCGCGGGCGAGTCGAGCCCCTGACCGGGGGCCTCAGCCGCGCAGCAGCCCCTCGATCACACGCTCGGCGCGCGAGGACCTCGAGCCCTTCACCAGCACCACGGTGTCCCGGCCCCGTTCGACCACGGCGGCCACCGCATCATCCACGCCGCGTGCCGGCGTCCCGTAGGCGTCGGTCTCGAGGGCAATCACCGTGATGCCGAGGCTGTCTGCCAGCCGGGCCACGGCACCGTGCGCAGAATCAGCATCAGCAACCTCTGCCATCGCCCCGAGGACCGCGTACCTGTACGTTGCCGCCGTGGAGGCGAGCGTGCGGAGGGCAGCAGCCATCGACGACGAGTTCGCGTTGTAACTGTCGTCGAGCACTCGGGTGCCGTCGGCCGCCGTCAGCCACTCCATCCGCATCGGTGCGGTACCCGACCGGCACGCAGCATTCACGGCGTCCCCGAACGGCACGCCCGCGGCGACACCCACCGCCACCGCCGCCGCGGCGTTCATCACCATGTGCTCACCGGGCAGCTCCATGTCGTCGGTGACGTAATGGTCGCCCCACGTGAACCGGGCGGTGGCACGACCGAGGTCGTCGGTGCCGGCAACCACGCACTGCACATCGGCGTCGGCGGACGTGCCGTAGGTGATCTTCCGGGCGGCGGTGAGCCCGGCCATCGCCGCCACCCTGTGGTCGTCGGCATTCAGAACCGCCGTACCGTCTGCCGACAGCGACGACACGATCTCCGACTTGATGCGGGCCACGGCCTCGATGCCACCCACACGCTCGCTGTGTGCGTCGCCCACGATGGTGACCACGGCGATGTCGGGGCGTGCCACGCCGCACAGCCGGGCGATCTCGCCCTCCCATCTCATTCCGTACTCCAGCACGATGGCCTCGCACCCGTCAGGCGCGCATGCGAGCGTCACCGGCACACCGAAGTCATTGTTGAAAGACCCTGGCGCCTTGTGGGCACTCGGCCACGCCGCACGCAGCACCGCGTGGATCATGTCCTTCGTGGACGTCTTTCCCGCCGAGCCCGTCACCGCGACAACACGGCCCGCCGCGGTGGGGCGCAGTCTCGCGGCGCAGTTGCGACCCAGCTGCGTGAGTGCCTCCGCGGTGTCGTCCACCTCCACGCACGTCCCGCCGGCAACCGACCTGCCACGGCCGACAATCGCGAACGGCGCACCCTTCGCGAAGGCGTCGGCGACGAAGTCGTGCCCGTCGTTCCCGGTCACGAGTGCCACGAATGCCTGGCCGGCAGTGATGGACCTGGTGTCGAACCACACGCCTTCGGCCCGGAGGTCGGGCCCCACCAATGTCCCGCCGGCACACGACGCAACGTCACCGGCCGTGATGCGCATGCATCGACAGTAGCGGCGAGTACCTTCGTGGGGATGGACGGCCCCCGCAGGACCCTGGTGGTGCTGTACGGGGGCCGCTCGGCGGAGCACGACGTCAGCAGGGTCTCCGCGTCGCTCATGATGCGCGCCGCCGACCCCGCCCGCTACGACATCGTGGGTGTGGGCATCACGCGAGAGGGGCGCTGGCTGCGCAGCCCGCGGCTGTCGTTCACCGGTACGGCGGCACGCGAGGTCCCGGCCGAGCTCACCGTGGAGGGTGATGCCGTCGACCCACACGACCTCGGCGCTGCAGACACCGTGTTCGTGCCCGTTCTGCACGGCCCGATGGGTGAGGACGGCACCGTGCAGGGGTTGCTCGAGACCATGGACGTTCCGTACGTGGGCAGCGGCGTGCTGTCCAGCGCAGTGGCAATGGACAAGGCAATCGCCAAGCAACTCCTCGGGGCGGCGGGCATCCCGCAGGTGCGACATGCGGTGATGCACGTGGACGAGATCTCGGATGCGTCGGTGGGCACCGTCGTCGCATCACTCGGCGGCGACGTGTTCGTGAAGCCGGCAAACATGGGTTCCTCAGTGGGTGTGTCACGGGCCCGCGGGGTCGCGGAGGCACTCACCGCCTGCACGGTCGCGGCCAGGTACGACTCGTGGGTGCTGCTCGAGGAATCGGTGGACGGCCGGGAGATCGAGGTGGCCGTTCTCGGCAACCGGGCCGCGCGCGCATCCCTGCCCGGTGAGATCGCCCCTGCCGGCGAGTTCTACGACTACGAGGACAAGTACGTGGACGGTGCAGCCGAGCTCACAGTGCCCGCACGGCTCACCCCGGAACAGACACATGAGGTGCGCGACCTCGCCCTGCGCGCGTATGCGGCACTGCGCTGCGAGGGAATGGCGAGGGTCGATTTCTTCCTCGAGGAGAACGGTCGCGGGTTCCTCTGCAACGAGGTGAACACGATCCCGGGCTTCACTCCGATCTCCATGTACCCGCGCATGTGGGAGGCATCGGGAGTCCCCCACCGTGCGCTCGTCGACGAACTGGTGTCACTGGCACTCGAGCGTCATGCCTCGCGTCGGGTCGACACCGGCCGTTGACTGCGACGGGCGCACCGCCCACCGGCCTGTCAGCCCCCGGCGGCAGGAATGTTGATGACCTGGCCGGGCAGGAGCGTGACCCCGGCATCCGGCCACTGGTTCGCACCGAACAGTTGTGCCTGCGTGATGCAGAACTTCTTCGTGATGGCCCACACCGAGTCGCCCTCCTGGATGGTGTAGGTGCCGGCCGGACGGGTTCCGCAACCCGGGCCCACCGGCCCGGTCGGGGTGGAGTTCGTGGTGCCACCACCTGTGGATCCGCCGGTGCCGTTGTCCACCGGGGCCGTGGCGTTTGCGGGGATGCGCAACGTCTGACCCGGGTACGGGAACTCCGACGGGCTGAGCATCGCGTTGTAGGAGAGCAACAGGCTCACGGTGATTCCGAACTTCGTGGCCACGGAGATCGGCGAGTCACCTGCCTGCACCGTGTAGGTGGTCTCCTGTCCCACCGCATTCGGCGGGAGCGACGTCGTGGTGCCGGGGAGGGTGCTCGCAACCGGTGGGATGGTGGCGAAGGCGGTGGGCGTCACCGCGACGACGGTGGTGGCCACCCCGAGCGTGTCACCCCCGCACGCCCCGAGTGCCGGCGCGGCTGCCGCGAGGCACAGGGTCGTGGCGAGGAGCCTCGCCGCACGGGAGCGTTTCTGCACGAGCGCCAACGGTAGTTGTGCCGCACCCCGCCGTGGTGGCAACCGGGACCCGG
>JBJTFB010000131.1:0-4505 GCA_046093205.1 Acidimicrobiales bacterium | reverse complement strand
GCGACAATGACGTAGTGCTCATGGCCGAGCCACGAGTAGTGGTACGCCGCGTGTCCCGAGTCATCCACGTACAGCGACCACCCGGCCATGTTGCCGCCCTGCGCGGCGACAACGCCCCTGCACCCGCCGTCGGGCACCGTGACGTCGGCGGTGATGCGGAACGAGCAGTTCTTCAGGTTCACCACGGAACGCTCCGGCATGCGGATGTGGTCGGTGGTGTAGGTCATCTTCTTCGCGCCGCCGAGCGCGTCGGGCACCGCGTACCGCGGACCGAACGTCTGGCCCGGCTCCTTCAGCGGGTACACGTTGTTGCGCCGCGCCTCCGCATCGAAGATGCGCTTGAGTTCCTCGAGTTTCTCCGGGTGGCGGGCCGACAGGTCGACACCCTGGGAGAAGTCGGAGCGGATGTCGTACAGCTCCCACTTCTCCTGCGGACCGTCGAATGGCACGGAGTCGAACCTCTTCCACGGGAGACGACCGTGGAAGCAGGCGGCCACCCACCCGTCGTGGTAGATCGCCCGGTTGCCGAACATCTCGAAGTACTGGGTGTGGTGATCCTCGGGGGCGTCAGCACTGTCGATCACCGGAAGCATCGACACACCGTCGATGTCCAGCTGGTCGATGCCGTTCACCCGCGCCGGCGCCTCGATCCCAGCCGCCGCGAGCAACGTGGGGTAGATGTCGGTGACGTGGTGGAACTGCGTGCGCAGTCCGCCCGGGTCGGCGACGCGGGACGGCCAGCGCAGTGCCATGCCGTTGCGTGTGCCGCCGAAGTGCGAGGCGACCTGCTTGAACCACTGGAACGGGGAATCCAGCGCCCAGGCCCAGGCCAGGTTGTAGTGGTTCTCGCACCGTGCGGTGCCGAAGTCGTCGATCCTCTCGAGGAGCCACTCGGGATCCTCGGGAAAGCCGTTCTGGAACGACGGCGCGCTCCATGCACCGTGCACGGTCCCCTCGGCGGACGCACCGTTGTCGCCGGTGATGTAGATGAAGAGGGTGTTGTCGGCCTCGCCCATGTCGTCGAGTGCGTCCAGCAGTCGGCCGATCTGCTCGTCGGTGTGCGCCATGAAGCCCGCGAACACCTCCATCAGGCGCGTGGCCACGGGCCTGTAGCGCTCCGGGTACTCGTCCCACGAGGGCACCTCCGTGGGCCGCGGGGTGAGCACCGTGTCGGGGGGGATCACCCCGAGCTCCAGCTGGCGACGGAACACACGCTCGCGCAGCACGTCCCAGCCCTCGTCGAAGGCGCCCTTGAACCGGTCGGAGTACTCCGGCCACACGTGGTGCGGGCAGTGCATCGCGCCCGTGGCGACATAGGTGAAGAATGGACGTTGCGGGTTCGTCGCTCTCTGCAGCCGCATCCACGACACCGCCTTGTCCACCACGTCCTCGGTCATGTGGTAGTCGTGGCGTCCCTCGTACGGCATCACAGGCGTGCTCTGGTCGAACATCGGTGGTTCGTACTGGGATGCCTCTGCCGAGAGGATGCCGTAGAAGCGCTCAAAGCCGAGACCCATCGGCCACCGGTCGAACGGTCCGGTGAGTGTCTGCTCATGCGCAGGTGTGAGATGCCACTTGCCGAACGCCCCGGTGGAGTACCCGTGCTGGCGCAGCACCTCCGCCACCGACGCCGCCTCCTTCGGGATGATGCAGTCATACCCGGGGAAGCCGCTCGCCCCCTCGGGGATGTTGCCCATGTGCACCGCATGATGGTTGCGGCCGGTCATCATCGCGGCACGCGTCGGCGAGCACAGTGCCGTGGTGTGGAACTGGTTGAACCGCAGTCCCCCGGATGCGACCCGGTCGAGCGCGGGAGTGGGCACCGGCCCACCGAACGTGGAGCACGTGCCGAATCCGACATCATCCAGCAGCACCAGCACGATGTTCGGGGCATCACCACCGGGGAGGGCAACCTGCGGGCGCTGCGGCTCCGACTCAGGCAGCAGCCGACCGAGCATGCCCCCGAACGGCGGTGTGGGAAGAGGCAACGACGGCCCCGTGGGCCGGGTGGTCACGACGACATCCCCTTGTTCTCGAGGCAACGACGGAAGACATCGAAGGCCGCTGCATCGCCGTTGACCGTGATGTCACCGGATGCGACCTGTGACGAGAACGAATCGATGCCCGCCATCACCTTGGTGAGCGTGTCGCGTCGCATCGACACCGTGGTGCCCGCTCCCGCACCGTCGGTGGGCACGGCCACGTGGTTGCGCACGTGGAGCCCGCAGCGCTCGCCGTCGATCTCGAAGGCGAAGTGATGGTCGAACCCCCCGAGCCCGGACGGGTCGAGCACCACGCGCAGCTGGTGCACCAGGTCGGCGACGGGCAGGTTCACCGTGAGGCGGGGGTTGAAGTTGTGCCGGTAGTAACGGTCGAGGGGCGTGGAGCCGTCGTGGTGGCGGGCCCGCACGATCGCCCAGTCGCGGATGTTCGCTGCGGTGGTCCGCTCGGCAATCGTGCGCAGGCACGAGGCGAGCAACCGCCGGTCCTCGTCGCCGGCGCCGTCGGAGCGCACCAGCCACCCGGCGAGCTCTGTCGCCCACCGCAGGTCGCCGTCCGCGAGAGCGGCGCGGCACTTCCCCACCACCACCTCGCGGCCACCGAAGCCGTCGATGAGCCTGTTGTTGCGCTCGGTCGTCTCCAGCGGGAAGAGCTTCGTCTCGTCGCCGTCGAACCAGCCCCGCAGACCCATGAATATCTGGCGCACATGGTGCTCAGTGAGGCCGTAGCCCTGCCGGGTGAGGTAGTCGCGGTCGTAGATCCCGGGCAGGACCACACGGTGGGCGACCTCGTCGGCCGTCCAGCCCTTGTTGATGCCGCGCACCGTCTGGTCCCACATGAACTGGATGGAGTCGCGGTACCTCGTGGTGATCTCACGGATCCGTTCGCGGCCGCTCACGGGGACACCATGGCCCGTGACGAGGTGCTCGGGGTCCCACTCGCGGATGCGGTCGATGCCGGGAATGAGTACCCGCGGGTCGCGGTACTCCTCGCCGCGGATCGGGAACACGTTGAAGAGTGCCGGCCACACCGAGTTGTTGATGCACAGTGACAGCGCCGGGAAGAAGAAGTTGCACGAGTCGTCGGCATCGCTCGGGGCGTGCTCCACGTGCACCTCGAGACCGGCGATGGTCAGGCGCTCGCCGCCCCTCAGCGGCCGGTTCACCGGGATGTGACCGAAGGTGTAGGGGGCATGAGCGGGGTTCTTGTACCAGTACCCGAGCCCGACACTCACGATCCCGTCGGGCCCCTCGTCCGGCATCACGATGCCGAACTGCTCGATCAGACCGCGTGAGTACGCCGGTGCAATCTCACCGAGGGTGCGCACCTTGTTCGTCGCGATGCGCTCGTGGCCGTACACCGGCAACGGGTCGACGTGGTTGCCCTCCTCCAGCACGGCTCTCGTGCCGTCCACGTAGTGGAAGTGCGTGTAGACGACCGCGGCGATCGGGCGGTCCGTTACCTCGCGCAGCTGCCTGAGCGCCTCGCGCATCTCCTCCACGCACTCACCGGTGTCGAAGGCGATGACCCCTTCCGGTCCCTCGACGAACATCTGGTTCGACAGACCGTTGCCCACGAGCGACCACACACCGTCTCGGACACGGTGGAACCCGGCCGCGATGTGGTCGAGCTGCTCGAGCTGGCGGCGGTGCACACGCTGGCCACCGGGCGTGACCACCACGTTGCGGTCATCCGCGTCGAAACTCTGCGTCGTCATGGGCTCCCCCTCCGGCCGGCACACCACAGTACGGGGGCCGTGCGGCCGGCACGGGGTCAGCGCCACTACGGCACGATGACGGCTCTCCCCTGCACCCTGCCCGCGCGCATGTCGTCGTACGCGCGCACGGCGTCCTCAAGCGGGTACACCGTGTGCTCCGCGTGGACGAGACCCCGCGCGGCGAGGGACAGCACCTCCTCGAGCTCGGGGCGGCTTCCCCAGTACGTGGTGGTGAGGTTCACCTCGTAGGGCTGGGAGAAGAAGCCCCAGGCGTGCGACCCGCCGGCAAGGCCCACGAGGGTCACGTCACCGAGCGTGCGTGCCATCGCAAGTGCCGCCGTGATGGTGACATCCGAGCCGACGAAGTCGATCACCACGTCTGCTCCCCTGCCGTCGGTGACCTCCCGCACCCGGGCCGCTGCACGGTCATCGGAGATCACGGCGACGTCCGCTCCGAGCCGCACGGCGAGGTCGAGCTTTTCCTGCCTGTTGTCGATTGCGACCACGCGCGCACCCGTGGTGGCGCGGAGCAGTTGCAGCGCCATGTGCCCGAGACCCCCGCAGCCAATCACCACTGCAGTCGACACGGGTGACAGCTTCGGCAGGGAACGCCGCACCGCATGCCATGAGGTGAGGCCGGCATCGGTGAGGGGCGCGGCGGCCTCGGGCGACAGGTTCGCGGGCAGCGGGACGAGCAGACGCTCATGGGGCACGAGCATGTAGTCGGCCATTCCGACCTCCATCTCATGCATGACTTCGGCCCCGGTGCACTTCCGTTCGCACCGCC
>JBJTFB010000130.1:0-2973 GCA_046093205.1 Acidimicrobiales bacterium | reverse complement strand
ACGCCGCTGAGCTCGACCAGGACATCGATCTTGCCCGTGCACAGGCAGCCCGCGCACGTGCCGAGGAGCAGATGCGCAAGGAGCACACAGCCGAAGTCGAGGCCGACCTGCGGCGCGCACACGCGCGCATCGCCGCCGCCGCCGGCGTGGCGACCCCCGGCCACTAGCCGGACATCACTGCGGCTGGGTCCGCGCATCGTTAGTGTCGACACGTGCGTCGACGCAACCCGCTCCTCGCCGTCTTCACCACTGTCCTCATGGACATGCTGGGGTTCGGCATCCTCATCCCCGTCTTCCCGCTGTTGATCAGCCCCGGCTCGCCTTTCCGGGTGACGCCGGAATCCTGGTCGTTCTCGGAGGGACTCGTGATGCTCGGGTGGCTCCAGGGCGTGTACCCGCTGTGCATGTTCATCGCTGCTCCCATCCTGGGGCAGTTGTCCGACCGTCACGGACGCCGGCCCGTCCTTGCCGTCAGCATCTTCGGCACCGCGGTGGGCTATTTCCTCTTCGCGGTGGGCATCCTCACCGCGAACATCCCTCTGCTGTTCCTGTCGCGGGCGCTCGACGGAATCACCGGCGGCAACCTCGCGGTGGCGAACGCGGCCATCGGAGACATCAGCAACAACGAGAACCGTGCGAAGAACTTCGGTGTGCTCGGCGCGGCATTCGGCCTCGGCTTCGTCGTCGGCCCGTATCTCGGCGGCAAGTTGAGCACGCCCGGGGTCAGCTTCTACGGCCTGTTTGACACACCGTCATGGTTCGGTGCCACCACACCGTTTTGGTTTGCCGGCGGTCTCGCGCTCGTGAACTGCGCCATGATTCTCGCCTCACTGCCCGAGACCCTCGCGAACAGGGTGACGACCGGACGTGTCGCGCTGGCACAGTCACTGCACAACGTCCGCGCGGGTTTCACCTCGGACCGTCTGAGAACAATCCTGGTGGCGGCATTCCTCTTCAACGGTGGCTTCACGTTCTTCACCACGTTCTTCGGGGTGTACCTGCGCAACAACTTCGGTTTCGGATCGTCGGAGACCGGTGACTACTTCGCCTACGTGGGCATCTGCATCGCGCTGGCCCAGGCGATTCTCGTCCGCAGGCTGGCTCCCCACATTGCCGACTGGAAGGTGCTCCGGTTCAGCATGTTCGGCACGGCCGCGGTGATGGCGCTGTTCTTCTTCGCACCCTCGGGCAACAACCTGTGGGTGCTTCTGCCGGTGCCGTTCTTCGCGGCGTGCAACGGGCTCACCATGGCGAACATGCAGTCCCTCGTGTCCCGTTCCGCCGAGTTCGGTCGCCAGGGCGAGGCCATGGGCATCTCCTCGAGTGTGGGCAGCCTCGCCCAGGTGCCCGCGTCGGTGCTGGTGGGCTACATCACCACCGGGATCACGTCCGCGCAGCCGCTCATCGTGGCCTCGATCTGCATCACCGCCGCCGGGCTGGTGTTCCTGTTCCTCTTCCGCCCGACATATGTCCAGTCGGGGGCACCGTTGGGGACGGCCGGACCGGCGCACTAGCGCCCAGCCGCGTCAGCGGTAGTTGATCATCGAGAAGTCGCTGATCTTGTCCAGTCGGTGCTGGGCATCGATCAGGCGCACCGTGCCGCTCTTCGAGCGCATCACCAGGCTCTGCGTGTGCACGAGGCCGGGCTCGAAGCGCACGCCGCGCAGGAGGTCACCATCGGTCACGCCGGTTGCGGCGAAGAAACAGTTGTCGCCGCGCACGAGGTCGTTCGTGCCGAGCACCTGCGATAGGTCGTACCCCATGTCGACGGCGGCGTTGCGCTCCTCCTCGGTGCGCGGCCAGAGGCGGCCCTGGATCTCGCCGCCCATGCACTTCAGTGCCGCCGCGGCAACCACACCCTCCGGTGTGCCACCGATGCCGAAGAGGATGTCGATGCCCGCGGTGGGCCACGACGTGGCGATTGCACCGAAGATGTCGCCGTCGCTCAGCAGCTTGATGCGTGCCCCCGAGTCGCGCACCTCCTTGATGAGTCCCGCGTGGCGGTCACGGTCGAGGATCGCCACCGTGAGGTCACGGACACTCTCGCCCTTTGCCTTCGCCAGCCACTTCAGGTTCTGGGTGGGTGTGGCGGTGACATCGATGCTGCCCACGCCGGCGGGGCCGACGGCCACCTTCTCCATGTAGAAGCAGGGGCCGGGGTTGAACATGGTGCCGCGCTCGCTCACCGCGATCACGGAGATCGCGTTGTTGCGACCCTGGGCGGTGAGGGTGGTGCCGTCGATGGGGTCCACCGCCACGTCGGTTGCCGGCAGGCTTCCGTCGCCCACACGTTCGCCGTTGAAGAGCATCGGCGCCTCGTCCTTCTCGCCCTCGCCGATCACCACGAGACCGTCCATCGGCACGGTGGAGAGAACCCTGCGCATCGCATCGACTGCCGCTCCGTCCGCACCGATCTTGTCGCCGCGGCCGACCCAGCGCGACCCCGCCATGGCGGCGGCCTCCGTGACCCGGACTAGTTCCAGGGCGAGGTTGCGGTCGGGGCGCTGCTGTTCGGTCATGAGCACAAACTAGTGCGGTCACTAGCCTGCGCCCGTGGCCCCGCTGCCGGTGGAACTGTGCCTTCCGGGGCCCGAGGTGAGCGACGTCCGCGTGCGTCCGGGCGGCCGTTCCGTGTCGGCAGTGGTGTCGGGGAATGCAGCCGCAGTGCAGTCCGCACGTCTCGTCATGTGGGACCTCGCGACCGGCGAGATGACAACGGTGACAGATGACCCGGTGCCCGCGACGTGTCGCGGCATGTCCGGCGGCGTGCACGACTGGCACCCCGATGGAGGATCGCTCGTGTATGCGGCGGCCGACGGCACGTTGCACCGCTGGTCCGCGCGGACATCACGCACGGAGAAGCTCCCGTTCCCGGCGGACCGCAGGTGGTGGGGCCCGTGCCACTCGCCCGCTGGTTCGTCGGTCGCAGCGGGGGCGGACTGGTGCGACCGGGCCGTGATTGCTGCGGACGGG
>JBJTFB010000129.1:0-2744 GCA_046093205.1 Acidimicrobiales bacterium | reverse complement strand
GGTCTCCTCGAGTTCGTCCCATGTGTCGGGGCCCACCGCGCTGCGCGAACGGATGCGCCGGAAGGCATCGCCGAACAACGAGCGCGTGCGGTGCGTGCGCTCCCAGATGTCCCCGGGCGCAGCGACGGGTTCCGGCGTGGTCGGCTCGACAGCAACGGGGGCACCGTGCGGCGCGGACCCGTCCGAACGTTCGACCGAAGGGAGGGTGAGGTCGGTGTCCGGCGACGCAACAGGTGCACCCGAGTCCGTGGACGGAACAGCCGTGCGGGCTGCACGCCGCCGCAGCGCAACCGTGGCGACCAACAGAAGAAGCGCCGCGACGACGAGAACGACAACGAGTGCCGGGTCGACGGAGGCGGCGAGCATTCCTTACCCGGCAATCGCGCCGGAGCGCTCAGTGACGACCTTGGAGGAACCGCCCGGCGCCATGCTCACGCCCAGCAGGCAGTCCGCCGCCTCCATGGTGCGCTTCTGGTGACTCACGATGATCAACTGCGCGTCACGACGGAACTCGGCCACGAGCCCGAGGAAGCGGTGGAGGTTCACATCGTCGAGAGCCGCCTCGACCTCGTCCATCACGTAGAACGGGGAGGGACGGCTGCGGAACACCGAGAAGAGGAACGCGACGGCGGTGAGCGAGCGCTCCCCGCCGGAGAGGAGCGACAGCTTCTTGAACGTCTTGCCGGGCGGGGTGGCCTCGATCTCGATCCCGGTGTTCAGGAGGTCGTCCGGGTTCGTGAGCGAGAGCCGTCCGGTACCACCGGGGAAGAGCAGCGCGAACAGGTCGACGAAGTTCGTGCTGACGTCGGCGAAGGCCGCCGCGAACACCGACTGGATCTCCTGGTCGATCGCGGTGATCACCTGGGAGAGCTCGCGACGCGAGTTGCGCACGTCGGCAAGCTGCTCCTCGAGAAACTGGTGCCGTGCCTGCAGCTCGGTGAACTCCTGCAGCGCGAGCGGGTTGATCGGCCCCATGAGCCGGATGTCGCGCTCCAGCGTGCGCGCACGTTCGGCGTGGTTCGTGCCCTCGGGCACCTCGGGCATCGGTGCGGCCTCCGCGGCCTCGGGTTCGACCTCGAGGTCGCGTCGCACCCCCTCCACGGCGGCCTCGAGACGCATCCGCATCTCAGTCTCCTCCAGCTCGATGCGCCGCGACCTCTCGCGCGCCACCTCAAGCTCCTGCTCGGCGGAGTGACGGTCGCGGCGTGATTGGTCGAGGCGCGCCGCGAGGGCGCGCACCTCGTCACTCTGGCGCTGGCGAACGGCGTGCAGGTCGGTGAGCCGACTCTCGGTTGTTGCACGGTGTTCGTCGACAAGTGCCGACAGACGGCCGATCGCCTCGATTGTCTGCTCCAGACGCTCACGCCGGCGCGACGCCTCGACACGAGCCTCGCTGTCGGCACCGAGCTTGGACTCGCCCTCGGTGATGCGCTGACGGAGGAACTGGTCGCGCTCGCGCAGACCGGCGAGGCGCACCTCGAGATCGGTGCGGCGCATGCCGAGGTGTGCGGCCTTCGACTCGAACGCCGTGCGTGCCTCGTTGTAGGCGGCGACCGCGGCGAGTTCGGCGGCCTCGGTCTCCTCGAGGGACGGCAGGAGCGCCTCGAGCTCGGTGACGCGCGAGGCGTCGCGGTTCATCCGTGCACGGGCGTCCTCGATCGTGCGGGTGGCCGCCTCGTGCTCGGCCGCCCCGGTGCGGCGGTCGGTGACGGCGCTCGTCAGCGCGTCGGCGGCCATCTCCACCGCCTCGCTCTGGCGGCGCAGACGCTCCTCGGTGTCGGCGATCTGGAGGCGCACGTTCGTGAGGTCGCGTCGTGCGGAATCGGCCGTGTCGCGGCAACGGGTGACGGCCGCGAGGGCCGCGGTCTCGTCCCGCCGCGCCGCATCGAGCACTTCCCTGGAACCGAGTTCGTCGGCAGCCCCCACTCGCCATGCGGCGCCGCCGAGCCGGTCACCCGAACGTGTGACGATGGTTCCCGTACCGGTCGAGGCGGCGGACACCGCGTCGTCGATGTCCTCCGCGAACCCATAACCATCGAGGAGTGAGTCGAGCAGTTCATCGATGCCCACAGGGGCCCCGGAAGCGGGGCGTACGTGCGGACGCAGTGCAGTTGCGCCGGCGGGAACGCCGCGACCGCTCGCGCGCGGGACACCGAGTGCGAGCACCGCCCCGGAGATGCCGCCGTCACGCAGTGCCGAGAGTGCACTGCGGGCCGCCGTGGGGTCCGCCACGAGAACCGCGCCCACGGCGTCACCGAGGGCGGCGCGCACGGCGGCATCCCAACCGCTGTCGATCTCCACGAGGTCGATGAGTGCGCCGAGGATGCCGGCCCTCCCGTCGAGCGCGCGCGAACCGTTGCGCGCACGTGACGTTGCATCCACCGAAGCGAGGGACTCCACCCGCGCGGCGCGCTGGGCGTGAGTGCGCTCCGCGGCTACGAGCTCCTCCTGCGACGCGTCGATTGCCGCCTCGGCCGCCGACCGGCGACGGCCGAGCTCGTTCATCTCGGCGCGCAGCACCTCCACGGCATTCTCGGCGTCGGCGAGGTCCTTCTGGAGGGCCTCTGCCTCGTGCGCCGACTGCACGTCGCGCCGCGCGATCTCCTCGATGCGGGACTGCAGACGCTGGATCTCGCCCGCACTCTGTTCCACCGCGTTGCGGAGCGTGCGCAGCCGGCATCCCAACCGCTGTCGATCTCCACGAGGTCGATGAGTGCGCCGAGGATGCCGGCCCTCCCGTCGAG